>NZ_JACHKG010000015.1:0-147608 GCF_014203995.1 Paenibacillus sp. JGP012
CTGTAAATCTGAAACGAATATTAAAGCTAGTGGACTAAGGTCTACTAGAAACCGCAGCTAATTTAGACCCATAAAAAGAAGACATTCGTTCCGAATGTCTTCTTTTCTGTAAACTAAATAACATCTGTAGAAAAACTGCTAGTTCTTCAGTGGCCTCTGATTCCACAGGACTCTTTTTATCGAAAACAATCAAAAAAACTCTCAATCCACATACTGCTTGCGCAATAAGGGACGAGAGTTGTCGTGGTACCACCCTAATTCACTGCCGTTTCGCAACGACAGTCTTAGCGGTCTAATGAAAGACCGAAGAGGATAACGGGTCTAAACCGATTGCACCTACTCCAGTTTCAATGCAATAACTCAGGAGCGCTCAAGAACATTTGCCTGCCACCGATTTGCACCAACCATCGGCTCTCTGAAGGACACTGCAACGTCTTTTTTCCATCATCGTGTTTAACATCTTTTTTATCACCGTGTTTGAGGTGACTAATTTTTTCATAATGTATCATGGCTGACATGAGCATGTCAATAGGCTTAAATGTTTTAATTACACGCGTCCTTTGTGGAGCTTGCCGCACATTTATAGAGCTGTGCCTCTTTGCAAAGAGGGCTGAAATCCGAGTGAAAACGACTTAATCCTGCTGTTTCGCGAACCAATTTCATCGCGTTAATAAAACTAATTTCATCGCATTAATGAAGTAACGTTTCAGGGTGAATATCCGGGACTTGGGACAGGTCTTGAACCGGATTGGTTTTTTGGCTATCATTTAGTATACTATCGGATTGGCGAAAGAAAATAATTTTGAATGGGCGAATGAAAGTGATTTTGGATAGTTGAATGGACATTATTTTGGATTAGTCGATGAAATAACTTCGGATTAGTCATTGAAACAATTATTGAAATCAAATAACTCAAGGGACAGACGCATGCAATGAAAAACAAGAAGTTTCCAAAATTCAAAATTCGGAAGGCCGAACCGCAGCAGTTAACCGAGCGCTTATTATTAATTAACCTTTATTTTACCCAGGGGTTGACTTTAATTATTGGTGTTGTATGGATTCTGCTGCAAAAGAGGAATGTATTAGAGGTTCTGGCCTTGCCCGAGCATCTTCAATTTTTATGGTGGGGTCTTGGTCTGGCTGGTATTATGCTTGTCATGGATTTGGTGCTGTCCTATGTTATACCGCAGGAAAGTATGGATGACGGCGGCATTAACGAGCTTTTGTTTCGCGGGCGTCCAATCTGGCATATTGTATGTATAGCAGCCATAGTGGCTGTGTGCGAGGAACTGCTGTTCCGGGGCGCGATACAACATGTCATAGGTCCATACTGGACAAGTATTTTATTTGCAGTTATTCACATTCGTTATCTTCGCCACTGGATTCCTACAGGCTGGGTGTTTCTCTCAAGTTACGGATTGGGCTGGATTTATTTGCAGTCCGGTACGTTGTGGGCACCTATTCTATGTCATTTTGTAATTGACTTGGTATCCGGCTTGGCGATACGTTTTCGGAGGGGATCATGAGTCAGCCACTAAGCAGAATGAAAACATATGGCAGTCAACGTCAGCGTCACTCGGATAAAAAAGAGAAAATCGAGCGCCGCACAGTTTCCCAGACCAGTCTGGTCGCTGAAACGGCGGCTGCTGCCGAAACAGGTGGTACTCCACCCATTACTTCAATCACTTTACCTCGGTCACAGCGTCAATCCTATGCATCTGCACTGGAAAGCCCTGTTTTACCGCAGCGAGCACCGACTCGTTCCAAAAAAAAGGCTAACCAGCAGGAGGACTCGGTTTCTGAGGCAAGATCCTTGCCCACTCGGACCGAATTGCATCCTTCAAGACGTTTGAGGTTAAGCAAAAGATTTGTTAACTCACTTATTTTTATTTTCATCATGTTAACCGTTGGATTGGTGTGGTGGGGCATCAAAGGAGCGCCTCCGCTAAACACCTTCCTGCCACTACCGTGGTAATGCTGTTCACCATTTTTATCGTTATTTCAGCAGCAGCAGCCTTGCTGCTGCATATGTGGCTTCAAGCCAGAGCATACGATCTAATTCAGGATGACGTAGAGCTGTTTAATCTTCCAGCAGCATTTGACGGCGCCACCATTTTGTATGTATCGGATACGCATAAACGCCTGCTGAGAACCACGGACTTCGAGAAGTGGAAGGGGAAGGCTGACTGGGTGCTGATTGGCGGGGATATCGCTGAGGAGGGAATTCCTTGGTCGATTGTAAGACACAATATGAATCTGCTTTCGAGGGTAGCACCGGCTTTTGCGGTGTATGGTAATCATGACAAAAAAGCGGGTACTGCTCATTTGAAACGGATTTTAGATGATTCCAACGTGCTGCTTCTACAGGATAAGACGGTTTATTTGCAAAAGGGATCGGATCAGCTAAGGCTGATCGGGCTGGATTATCGTTCTAAACAGTCAGAAGAGCTGCTTCGAAATCAGGGACATGACGAATGCACAATTGTTTTGATTCACGATCCGCTGGAAGCTCTGAGACTGGAAGTGCATGCTGATCTCGTATTAAGTGGCCATACCCATGGGGGACAGCTGGTGCTGCCATGGTTCGGGCCCGTATTTCTGAACAGGGCTTACCGCAAGGTGTCATCCGGCTGGTTCTTCTTAAAGAGGCACAAACAAGATAGTCGAAATGGCAAAATGCTGGTGAGCAGGGGGTTTGGCACAAATCATCTTCCCTTAAGACTAGGTTGTCCCGCCGAGGTACATCTCATCACATTGCGTTCACCTGCTGCAAAATGCCCGGATCAGTAAGCCGGGCTTTTTGTTTTCCTGTATTTATGCGGAATGAGATCGACCGCTCCAGCAAACACTACTTGTGATTTAACACTTAAAGGAGGTTGGAGTAATGAAGGCGTCATCCTTTTTCTGGGGTATTGTCGTTGGCGTTGCAGCCAGTTCCTGGTTAGCTAAAGGCAGAATGCCCATGTTGTCTTCAGGTTCATCCCGAAACATGGTTGACCAGGCCAAACATAAAATGATGGAGATGACTTTCCCGGGTATGGATAGCTTCAGCAGCAAGCCTGATCACCATGGTGAACCGCATAAGACAGCATCAAAAACCAGCAGAGTAATTTCACCAAAAGAAAAAGAAGAAAATATGAACATGCTTAAAGATTTTATTCGTACCAACCCGGATGTTAAACATGAGGTAGAGCAAATTTTAAGTCAAACAAATACAACAGTACCGGGTTTATAACCCACAGCATCCATTAAGAATCATCCACAGTCTTGATTTGATGTGGATTGATTCTTTTTTTTGTTGATTTTACTGCGTGCATTTAGAGGTATAAAATGATAACATAACTACATAGATTTATTTTCAGCACATATTGTTTTGTGCTTCATAATCTGTTATAAGACTTGCTTATAAAGGGGAGATCCTGTATGAAAATAGAACGACTAAGTCACGATAAGATACGGATTTTCCTGACCTTTGACGATCTGAGCGAGCGCGGAATACAAAAAGAAGATATGTGGCAGGAGCTACCGAAGGTACATGAACTGTTCACTGAAATGATGGACCAGGCTTATTCTGAACTTGGCTTTGATGCTACAGGTCCGCTGGCTGTTGAAGTATTCGCACTTCCCGCTCAAGGGATGGTTGTCATCGTTACTCGTGGAAAATATGATCCGCAACAATATGGTTCAGGTCATGAAGACGATCTTCCTGAAGAAGTATATGAAATGGAAGTTACACTGGAGCAAAGTGATTCCATCGTATACGCATTTAAGGATTTTGAGGTATTGATCGAGGCTGCCCATATGTTACGTCAGCATGTTACGGATGCGGGAAAACTGTATTCTTATAAAAATAAATGGTTCTTGCATTTTGAACCGGATGACGTAGACACTTCCAAACATGCCGCATTGATTGCTTTGCTTGCAGAGTTTGGTGAAGGTTCCTCCGTTACTCCTGCAGTAATGGAAGAGTACGGGAAAGTGGTTATGTCTGAACAAGCAGTTGAGTTGATCTGCACACACTTCAAACGTCAGGATTAAACACCGGTTCTAATCGCGTTACAAGTCAGAGGAGGGAAGTTCGGTGCTTTTGTTTTCGGTCTTAGCTGCAGCAGTTGCTCCGGGTCTCGCCTTGTTAACATACTTCTATCTCAAAGACCGGTATGATTACGAGCCGCTTCACATGATTCTGAGGGTTTTCCTGATGGGTATACTGATTGTGTTGCCTGTGATGATTATTCAGCGGGGCATGATGTTGTGGCTTGGGGATAATCCCTATCTCGAATCTATTCTGATCTCGGGCGGGGTTGAGGAGTTTGTCAAATGGTTTGTGATCTATCATATTATTTATAATCACACCGAATTTGACGAGCCTTATGACGGAATATTATATTCTGTTGCTGTATCACTGGGATTCGCCACGGTCGAAAATGTACTGTATGCAATTGCGGGCAATGCATCCGTATCGGCCATGTTTCTCAGGGCGCTTCTCCCGGTATCAGGGCATGCGATGTTTGCAGTGATTATGGGATATTACATGGGTAAGGCCAAATTTATTGATGATGAGAAGAAGAAACGATGGTATCTTATACTGTCGCTGGTTCTGCCGTTCTTCTGGCATGCCTTGTACGATGTCATTATGAATACGATGGTGAATCATTGGTTATGGTTTATCGCGCCTCTGATGGCCGGTCTGTGGTACGGAGCAGTAGGCAAGATTACACGGGCCAACAATCGTTCGCCGTTTCGTTTCGTGAAGCGCGAGGAAGAGGTTAAATTATAAAAATACGGACACACTGGTGGACATAAAGCGTCAAAACGCCTAGACCCTGGTGTGTCTTTTTGTATTCACCACTTGGGGAACGACGAAATGAAACGGGGATGTCAGATGAGCAGAATCAAAATCAAAATCAGATGCAAGCAATGTGGTGAGCGATTTACGCTGAGAGGCAAGAAGGAACGAAATCGGATTGAAACAGGGTTCAAGCAGTGTCTTTGCGATAACAAGGACCAGTTTGAGATTGAAGAAGAAGGTATGGTCACCGGGTTTCAACTGAACTAAACAGGGTTAGCGCCGAATGGGGCATGAGCCATGCTCTTACAAGTCAAAATTCGTTCTGACTGGAAATCGCATGCATAAGAGCTCTTTCTTCGATCCACAATAAAGGCAGTGGTTTAGAAGAAAGGAGAATCTACCGTGTACAAACGACTAAGTTCAGTAATGTTTCCGATATTTGCAGTTCTCCTCATCGGCGCACTGGTGTGGGGGTATCAGGAGAATCAGGAAAAAAATGCGATACTGATTAAGGCGGAGAACCAGTACCAGCGTGCATTTCATGATCTCTCGTTTCATATGGACAAATTGCATTCGGAGATTGGCAATACACTTGCGGTGCATGCAACTTCACAAGGCATGCATCGTAAAGGGCTTATGAATGTCTGGAGGCTTACCAGTGAAGCACAAAATGAGATTAATCAGTTGCCGCTGACGATGCTGCCTTTTAACGAAACGGAAGAGTTTCTCTCTCGCATTTCAAAATTTGCGTATCATGCTTCCATGCGTGACTTAACGAAAGAACCTCTTAGTGAAAAGGAAGTAGGCAATCTGAAGACGCTGTATCAAAATTCTTCGGAAATTACAAAGAACCTGAAGCAAGTACAGCAAAAAGTGCTGTCAGACCGGCTGCGCTGGATGGATGCAGAAACGGCTATGGCCACGCAGGAGCAGACAAGCGATAATTCAATCGTGGATGGCTTCCGCACAATGAACAAAAAGGTGCAGGAATACCCTGAGCTTGATTGGGGTCCGTCGGTTGCCAATGTTTTTGCCAAACGATCTGTGAAAAAGCTGAGCGGGCTTCCTGTATCTAAAGAACAAATTCAAGCGAAAGCAGCCAAATTTGCGGATATGGAAACAGGTAAAATTCAGATTCAAGAGAACGGGAAGGGAACGGACTGGGAATCGTATACAGCTACTGCTGAGCATGCGAGAAACGGAAAATTGATGATGGATTTCACCCGAAACGGTGGAATGCTTATCTCATATAGTGACACCCGGCCGGTAGGTGCTAAAAAGGTTTCCAGACAAGAGGCAATGAAGCAGGCAGATCAATTTCTGGTGAATAAAGGGTATAAAAATATGCAGGCTGTCAATTACGATGAATTTGGCAATCTCGGAAACCTTACGTATGTGCGGAAACAAGGCGATACACTCATTTATCCTGAGAAAATGTCCGTTCGTGTAGGTCTGGATACAGGTGAGGTAACGGGCTTCGAGGCAAGTGATTATGTGTATGAGCATAACGCTAAACGCCAGATTCCAAAAGCAAGTCTTACAGCTGAGCAGGCACGCCAAAAGCTGAATCCCGACTTCAAAGAAAATTATGTGCGTAAATCGTTAATCGAGAATGAATACGGCAAAGAAGTGCTTTGTCATGAGTTTGGTGGACGAATTAACGGTTCGCGTTACCGGATTTACATTAATGCAAATACCGGAATGGAAGAAGCTGTGGAGGAAATTAAACCGGTGAACGCAACTTCCTAAAGCATCAGGTGAACGCAATTTGCTAAAGCATCATAAGGGGTTTTGAAAACAGGTCAGTTAGCTGGCCTGTTTTTTTTCTTGTTCCATGTAAGATCGGTCATGATATAATAATGCTTGCAATTAAGAAGATAAATACATAAGTGGCGGTGAACCGATTGTTTCCTAAAATAAACGAAGTGTTATACATTCAGATCGCATCGGCTGATGAAAAAGAAGAACATAAAGAATACAAGTCACGTATCGCAGACACGGATGACAACAGTTTTTTGATTGAAGTCCCGATGCAGCAAGGCAACAGCCGGTTGAAGAAACTTTTTTTCGGAGAAGAACTGTCCATATCTTACATAAATGAGAGCGGTGTCCGCCATTATTTCAACACGTATGTTACCGGGTTTGAGGAGGATGTCATTCGCCTTGTTCGCATCAGAAAACCGCTGCTTGAAGAAATCTCGAAAATTCAGCGTCGCAGCTTTCTGCGTGTGCATGCCAGCCTTGAGCTGGCCGTTCAGAGCGAGGATCTTACCCGTGCAGTAATGCTGACTGAAGATATCGGCGGTGGGGGGTTGTCTGTCTACTGCGAGCCAGAATTCAAAATCAAGGAAGGGCAGAAGTTGAAATGCTGGCTGCTGGTGCCTTATCGTAATGGCGGAATCGACCATGTTCAGTTCGAGGCCGAGGTGGTTCGTATCAAAAAGCTGGAATCGGGCCGTGATCTGGCTATGCTGAAATTTTCGCAAATTATGGATTCCGAACGTCAGAAAGTGATTAAATTTTGTTTTGAGCGACAATTGGACTATCGAATGAAATAAATAAAATAAAACCTATCAGGAATTGCAAGCGAGCATAAAGCGAGTTTCTCCAGGGCAACGTAAGGCGAAAACGAGATGACTTCCATCGAAAAAGGAGATGCCTTCCAATGAACAAACGTTTTGCCGCCCGGAGATTTGAACGGCTCTACATTCTGTTTTCCAAACGAATGGAGCGAAGAATGCTGCGTCTCGTTGCATTCCTCTTGCTCTGCTGAGCCAGCTCCTGCTGCTCGTACCAGGTTTGAAGAAAATAATGACATCGATTGATCGCCTTGAAGGCACCCCGATTCATTTGCAAAGTACAAACGCAGATCGGGTTGGGTGATTTGTCTGTTTTTGCATCCATGTGTAGAGTGTGGTATAATTTTCACGATGACAGGCAATGCCTGTTTTTTTATTGAGGTTTATCGTTTGAGGAGGAATGCCCCGTTGACAAGCCAGAACACATCAGAAAACGGGAAAATGAACGTTGCAATTGACGGACCTGCTGGTGCCGGAAAAAGCACGGTAGCCCGATTGGTTGCAGAAGCACTTGGTTACATTTATGTCGATACAGGCGCAATGTACCGTGCAGTATCCTTGCATATGCTTCGGAAAGATATCTCTCCGGATGATATGACTCAGGTACTTCAGGAAGCTCAGGATTTGGTTATTGATTTACAGCCGGATCGGGGTGGACAGAAAGTGTTCTGTAATGGGGAGGATGTAACCTCGGAAATCCGCTCCCGTGAAGTAACGGGAATCGTGTCTCGATATGCGCAAATCGAGGGGCTGCGTACGCAGTTAGTGGATATTCAGCGGCAAATGGCTTTGCGCAAGGGCGTCGTAATGGATGGACGCGATATCGGAACAACAGTACTGCCCGATGCGGAAGTGAAAATTTTCATGACGGCCAGTGTGGAGGAGCGTGCGCTTCGCCGCTTCAAAGAACTGGAGCCATCCGATGGTCTGACGTTGGAGCAGTTGGAACGAGACATTGCCACCCGCGATAAGCTGGATGAGAACAGGGAGGTTTCCCCGCTGCGTTGTGCAGAGGACGCTATCGTTCTGGATACAACGGAGATGAACATCCATGAAGTGGTTGACAAAATCGTATCTTATTGCACAATGGTCAGAGGAGAGGGCGGTCTATGATTTACACGTTTTGCAAAACAGTACTGCGGATCTTGTACACCATTCTTTTTCGCCTGGAGGCAGTTGGACGGGAGAACATTCCGAAAGACGGCGGCGTACTTCTATGCTCCAATCATATCAGTAACTTTGATCCGCCAACCGTTGGCATCAAGATTCGCCGTCAAGTGAGATTTATGGCTAAAAGCGAACTGTTTGATGTTCCGGTACTGGGGCCAATCATCAAGGCTGTAGGTGCTTTCCCCGTGAAACGAGGAGGCGTCAGCAAGGAATCCATCAAAACCTCACTCAACATTCTGCGAGGTGGTGAAGTGCTCGGTATATTCCCTGCGGGAAGCCGTCACAATGATGGAGGAATTGGCAAAAAAGGAGCAGCGAGCTTTGCTCTCCGCAGCGGTGCTACGGTCATCCCTACTGCTATTATCGGTAACTACAAGTTATTTCGTAAGATGAAAGTAGTATATGGTGCACCGGTTAATCTGGACGAGTTCAAGGAAGATACATCTGGAGATGCTCTGGAGCGAGCTACCGAGAAGATTATGTCCAAAATTAATGAAATGGTGAAAACAGGCGTGCCGAGCAAATAAGGCTGTCTGTGATGAATGCATGTTTCCATATTTTTGTGGGAAGCTATAACAAATGCATTCGCATGAAAGTGTTTTGAACTCTGCCAAGGCAGGTTTGAATATAATGGGGTTTTTGAATTGAGGAGGGTATTTGACATGTCGGAAGAAATGAAAAATCAAGAAGCAACCCAAGATGAGTTGGATCAATTCGTTTCCTTGAAAAAAGGAGATACTGTAAAAGGAACCATCGTCAAATTGGAAGATAACCAAGCTTATGTAAGCATTGGATATAAATATGACGGTGTTATTCCAATTCGCGAACTGTCTTCGCTTCACGTTGGCAGCGCGTCTGATGCAGTAGAGGTTGGACAAGAAGTTGAAGCTAAAGTTCTTAGCATCGACGACGAGAAAGAAAAACTCGTTCTGTCCAAACGTGCAATTGACAGTGAGAACGCTTGGGAGCAACTGCAAAAGCACTTTGAAGATCAAGATGTCTTCGAAGTTGTTGTAGGCGACGTTGTTAAAGGCGGTCTGGTTGCAGATGTTGGCGTTCGTGGATTTATTCCGGCTTCTATGGTTGAGCGTCATTTCGTTGAAGATTTCAGCGACTACAAAGGACGCACATTGCGTGTTAAAGTGAAAGAGATCGATCGTGAGAACAACAAAGTGATCCTTTCCCAAAAAGACGTTCTGGATCAAGAATTCGAAGCAAACAAAGCACAGGTTATGGCTGGTTTGCAAGAAGGCCAAGTGATCGAAGGTACTGTTCAACGTTTGACTCAATTTGGTGCATTCGTTGATGTAGGCGGAGTTGACGGTTTGGTTCACGTATCCGAGCTGGCTTGGACTCACGTTGACAAACCATCTGACGTATTGTCTGAAGGCGACAAAGTTAACGTTAAAGTGCTTAAAGTTGACCCTGAAAAAGGAAAAATCAGCCTGAGCATGAAAGCTGTACAACCAGGACCTTGGGAAACAGCTGGCGACAAATTCAACACTAGCGACATCGTAACAGGTGTTGTTAAACGTCTGGTTGACTTCGGAGCATTCGTTGAAATTGCTCCTGGTGTTGAGGGACTTGTGCACATCTCGCAAATCTCCCACAAACACATTGGCACTCCGCATGAAGTGCTGAAAGAAGGTCAAGAGGTTCAAGTTAAAATTCTGGACATGAACCCTGCTGAACAGCGTGTAAGCCTGAGCATCAAGGAAACAGAAGAAGCTCCTGCTCAACCGCAAAAAGCAGAAAGACCAGCAAGAAACAACGCGCCGCGTGAGGAAATCAACAACCCTAACGTGTCCTTGAACAATCAAGGTATGAGCACTACGCTCGGCGAACTGTTTGGCGACAAACTCAGCAAATTCAAATAAGTTATACATGCATGGTTCTTAGTTATATACTGCATATTTTGCTGACAATAAAAGCAAGATCGGCGAGCCCTAGCGGGTTCGCCGATTGTTGTTATTGCGAGATTTTTGCCACGAAACGTTAGCCAAGACATAGCTTTTTTGCTATGATGAGAAACGTAAGTATGGACAGGAGGAGTGGAATGTATGGCAAGACCAGTTGTGGCAATTGTCGGCCGACCGAACGTGGGTAAATCCACCATTTTCAATCGAATTATCGGCGACAGACTGGCCATTGTGGAAGACAAACCGGGCATTACCCGCGACCGAATCTACGGAATCGGTGAATGGAACGGTAAAGCATTCAGCATTATTGATACAGGCGGTATCGAAATTGACGGTGAAGACGTCATTATGAAATCCATCCGTATGCAGGCGGAACTCGCGATCGAAGAGGCGGATGTGATTGTATTTATGTGTGATGCCAAAGCAGGCATTACGCAGTCTGATGAGGAAGTTGCAGAGATGCTTTATCGCTCAGGCAAACCGATCGTTGTAGCCGTGAACAAAGTGGATAACATTGGACGCAGTGAGCTGATTTATGAGTTCTATGGCTTCGGTTTTGGCGATCCGATCGGGGTATCCGGTAGTCACGGTACAGGTATTGGTGATTTGCTTGATGCCATTGTGGAGAAATTACCTGAACTAGAGGAAGAGACATACGATGATGATGTCATTCGTGTAGCTCTGATCGGACGACCTAATGTCGGTAAATCTTCACTGGTGAACGCGATTCTGGGAGAGGAACGTGTAATTGTCAGCGACGTAGCCGGAACAACCCGTGATGCGATTGACACTCCTTTTGAAAAAGACGGGCAGCGTTATGTGCTGATTGATACAGCGGGTATGCGGAAGCGCGGTAAAGTATATGAAACCACGGAGAAATACAGCGTGATGCGTGCAATGCGTGCCATTGAACGTGCTGATGTCGTGCTCATCGTCATTAATGGCGAAGAAGGCATCATTGAGCAGGACAAGCATATTGCAGGTTATGCGTTTGAAGCGGGCAAAGCGTCATTGTTCGTGGTGAACAAATGGGATATCGTAGATAAGACGGATAAAACGATGAAAGAATTTGAGACGAAAATTCGGGACCACTTCCTCTTTATGACGTACGCTCCGATTGTCTTTTTGTCCGCTCTCACAAAACAACGCTTACAAAAATTGCTGCCTGTGGTACAGCGTGTAGCAGAACAGCACTCGTTGCGCGTTCAGACTCACCTGCTGAACGATGTCGTGTCTGATGCGGTTGCCATTAATCCACCGCCAACGGATAAAGGACGCAGAATGAGAATTAACTATGTGACTCAGGTTGCGGTTAAACCGCCGACTATGGTCATTTTTGTGAACGACCCTGAATTGATGCACTTCTCGTATGAGCGTTATCTGGAGAACAAAATCCGGGCAGCGTTTGATTTCGAAGGCACACCAATTCGTATATTTACTCGGAGGAAGTCCGACGAAGGTTAGGGGAGAAGTTTGTGATTTTACCAATCGCTGCGATTGTGCTGAGCTATCTGCTCGGTTCAATCAGCTTTAGTGTTCTTCTTGCAAAAGCAATACGGGGGATTGATATACGTCAGCACGGGAGCGGCAATGCCGGGGCCACGAATACATTGCGTATTCTGGGTAAAGGGCCCGCTATTTGCGTGCTGCTGCTGGATGTAATCAAAGGTATTGCTGCAGTATGGATTGGCCTATGGTTGAGCGGTGGCTCACCGTGGATTGCTGCATTCAGCGGTATTGCTGCGATTGCAGGTCACAACTGGCCGCTCTATTTTAACTTCCGTGGAGGAAAAGGCATTGCTACAGCAATCGGTGTGATGGTAAGCCTTGCCTTTTTGCCTGCGCTTTGCGCAGGAGTCATTGCGATTTTGTCGATTGTTCTGACACGTTATGTATCGCTTGGCTCCTTGATTTTCGTTGCATTAACTCCTGTTTTCATCTTGATTTTGCCCGGGTATTCAATGAGTATTTTCTGGGGCAGTCTGATTATTTGTCTGTTTGCCTTCTGGAGACATCGCACGAACATTGTGAAGCTCGCCAAAGGACAGGAAAATAAATTGGGATCAAAGAACCCTGGAGGGGGAAAACGCGTTGTCTAAAAAAGTTGCTGTATTGGTTGCCGGCAGTTGGGGAACAGCCCTGGCCAGTGTACTGGCCGCAAATGAACTGGACGTGGTCATGTGGACACGCAGTGAAGAGCAGGCAGCCGAGATCAATACACAGCATACCAATACACGTTACCTTCCTGGTGCGGAGCTGTCTCCCCGCATTCGGGCAACCAGTGATATGAAAACGGCGGTTGCAGATGCAGCGGCGGTGTTAATTGTTGCGCCTTCATCTGCAATGCGTGCGGTCGTGCATCAGTTCAGACCTTTCTACAAACCGGAGATGCTCATTATTCATGCAACCAAAGGCTTTGAGACCGAGAGTCTGAAACGCATGTCTACCGTCATCTCGGAAGAACTGGAATGTGAAGAGGGTAAGGTCGTTGTATTGTCAGGTCCGAGTCACGCGGAAGAAGTGGTAAAGCGCTGTCCAACAACGGTTGTTGTAGCAGCCCTTGATAAGGAGTCTGCTGAGGCAGTTCAGGGATTGTTTATGAATGCCTATTTTCGTGTGTATACGAACCGTGATATGCTCGGCGTTGAACTGGCGGGAGCTTTCAAAAACATTATCGCGCTTGGGGCGGGCATGTCAGACGGGCTTCAATTTGGTGATAACGCCAAGGCGGCTCTGTTAACCCGTGGTCTTGCCGAGATAACACGTATTGGTGTTGAGATGGGAGCGAATCCATTAACCTTCTCAGGGCTTGCTGGCATCGGGGATCTGGTCGTTACCGCGACAAGTCAGCATAGTCGGAACTGGAGAGCGGGTTCCATGCTGGGACAGGGCCATAAGCTTGACGATGTGCTGCAATCCATGGGCATGGTTGTCGAAGGAATTCGAACAACGCAGGCCGCCTATTTTATTGCTCAGAAATATGGGGTGCAGATGCCGATTGCGGATCAATTGTATCATGTATTATTCCAGAACAGACAGCCAAGGGATGCGGTTGAGGCCTTGATGGGCCGTGATCCGAAAACCGAGATGGAAGTGATGAAGCTGGAAACCTGGGAACAATGGCATTCCTGAGTTTATCAGTTCAGCGTGTTGTCAGCCTAGTATGAAGTGATGAAGCTTATTCACCTTTTCCGCACCAGACTCATATGATACACATGAGTATTGCCGGAGGAGGGGAGACGAATGGGTAACAACATCTCGAAAGAAGCGCTGAAGGCTATTAACAAAAAAACAGGTAAAACCATCACGGAAGGTGCTGTCAAAAAGCTGGCGAGCACAGTGAAACCAACAACGATGCAGAACGAGGCTCAGCTGCGCCAACTGATCAAACAAGTATCCGCCATGGCGAAAATACCGGTATCTGAGGATACGGTTCAGGATATTGTGAGTGCAGTCAAGAAAAGCGGACTGAATCCAAGCAATATGGAATCGTTGATGAAAATGATGATAAAAAAATAATAGATCATACCTGCTCCGAGTAGTGGGCAATGCGTTAACGAAAAGTGAGTCAGCAGCTGCTGACTTGCTTTTTGTCTTTTTATTGGAAAAATACGCATGATTTCATGTTATAATAATTGCAATTGTCACATTGTCAGTGATGAATATCGGACTTGAAGGGGAGACTGTTGGTTTATGAGCGCTATGGACAAGATGTGGCTGTCATTGGTTGCCATCCTCATTATGGGGTTATCTGTATTTCTGATTACATTTGCTCGTGCCAAAACAAAAGGGCTCGTGCGAGGCATCCTTTCGATTATTGCATTTTTAATTATGCTCATCGGTTTTTTTGGTGGGATCGCTTCTCTGACTTGATTTCCCTTTCGGGAGAGAGAACATCCGCATAAGCGCATCTAATGAACGGACATAAGGATAAGACGGATGAGAGGAGTGTGTGCCTGTGGGGCAAAATGAGACGCCGGGCTGGACGGAGCGTTACCCGGAATTACATTCGGCATTGCTGGAGAGGCCAAAGCCTGGCACGGTCGACCGCATACATGGCTGCTGGGAGGCAGCTGCAGCTTGCTTCTTCAAGGCGTGCAGCTGAGTCAAGCGCCAAGGGATATTGACGTATACGCAGATATTGCTGCGGCTAAAGCACTGCATCACTATGCTCCGGGGAGAAGACTGGACGAGCCTGTAGTGGACACAACAGGTCCGTATGCTTCATTGCTAAGTCACTATCAGGTGGGTGAATGCTCACTCGAACTGGTAGGCGGGTTTGAGATATGGGCCCGCCAAAGCTGGTATCGTACGCAAATCGAGCATGTGCTTGCTCCTTATGCGGCTGAGGCCAAAGTTCATGATTACCGGCTGGGACTGATGCCGCTGGCACATGAACTGTTATTTAATCTGCTTCGTGGACGTGAAGATCGGTATGTACCGATCTCTTTAGTAATGCGTAGAGAGCCAGAGATGCATCAGCCTGTAATGATTGAACTAAGTCGGCATAACGTATGGACACCTCGCTTCAGATCGGAAGTGGAGGAGCTGGTAGGCTTTGCTTGGTCGGAAGAAGCCGGGGAGGATCAATAATGCAAGAGGTTGTTACATTTTTACCCATGAACAAATCGATTAAGGTCCAGCCAGGAACGACCCTGTTGCATGCGGCCCGACGGGCGGGTGTACGGATTACGACCCGCTGCGATGGTAAAGCAGCATGTTTGATGTGCAAGGTAGGGGTGGAGCAGGACGAGCTGAAGGCTTTACTGCCTCCCACGGACGCTGAGAAACGCAAGCTGGGACGGCTGCTTGAGGCTGGAACAAGACTCTCATGTCAGGCTAAAGTGCGTGGTTCGTTGTCTGTGCATGTTCCTGAAGACCCGCTCAAAGCCGCGATACGCAAGCAGCTTGAACGGCAGCAGCAAGAGCAGGATGACGACTGGTTTGTATGATGGCAGGAGGCAGAGAAGGCTTATATTAATGTGTTAGATGTTTGAGGGGGATACAGATGATGACTAATGGAAGTAAGTCAGGCCGGATAACAAAAAGCAGAAGCCTGTTGCAGCGGTTGTTAGGTATGTTCCTGCTGATGCTGCTCGTCATGACAACGAGTGGCTGCTTGTATCAGGCTCAGCACAACACGGATCCCAAAACAGCTTACCGTGAAAGCGTGAACCGCATTCAGAGTGCAATAGATGCGTTTCAGAAGGATCAGGGCGTATTGCCCATTCTGAATGCAGATGCCGATACGCCGAAATATGAAAAGTTCAGAATCGATCTGCCCAAACTGAAACAGCTCGGCTATCTTGACGACATACCAGGGACTGCTTTTGAGAATGGCGGCA
The DNA here is from genome assembly GCF_014203995.1 of Paenibacillus sp. JGP012. Classification (NCBI taxonomy): domain Bacteria; kingdom Bacillati; phylum Bacillota; class Bacilli; order Caryophanales; family Paenibacillaceae; genus Paenibacillus; species Paenibacillus sp. JGP012. Next base: position 15,806 of record NZ_JACHKG010000015.1, read on the forward strand.
GCGCTTACTTTTTGGTGCAGAACGAAGAGGTTGAACCGACGGTAAAGGTGATGGATTTACAGACGGTACAGAAGGTAAATGATGTACAGCGTATGGTGAAGCAGTATCAATCCGTACATAATCAGAAGCTGCCTGCAGGTGAAGAGCTGTATCCGGGATTGGTCGAAGTGGATATGAAACTGGCCGCGCAGGCAGGGGCTCCTGCAATTACATTGAATAGTGTGTATTCAGGTCAGGAGCTGCCTTTTATAATGGACGCCGAAGGTACGGTCTACGTAGACTATGCTTTTGATATTATGCAGGCTTTAGAGAAGACAGACGGTGCATCCAAGGATAAGTTTGCTTCAGATTTACGTGAGCATCTCTTGGCCCAATCGTTTTTTGTGCCTGTCAAATCACTTCCTTATACGTTGCAGAACAATATCCCTGTCGCACAGGCAGATTAAAACCACGATAGAACGAACCGTAAAGAGGGCGAAGAGGGTAAAGAGAGGCATTCCGTAAACGACGGGATGTCTTTTTTTATCGTTTCAAAATAGGGGCACTGGAGAGAGGTGTCATAAACAAGGGCCCTTTCTCATAAAGTAGATTGAAATAAAGACGCGCAGTCCGGGATCGGGGGATGTTCTGAATGTCATCATCATGAGATAAAAAAACAAAAAAACACGTCATATTGCCGCATACGGATACATAAGATGATACTAGTCCAATTGCATGTACGAGTTAACGCCGCTCTCGCCGGTTTCATCAGAATGCAACGTTCGGCGGCGGACGACTTCCGGGCACTCACAAAGGCGGCTCTACCGTTGCAGGGATTTCAGTCTTCTGATTGAAAAAACGAAGCGGATGCTCTTTAGCATTTTTCCTTCGGAGTAATTTAAGGAGGGGATTTCATTGGAGAAAGTGGACATTTTTAAGGACATAGCTGAGCGGACCGGAGGGGATATCTATCTCGGGGTTGTCGGCGCAGTCCGGACGGGGAAATCAACATTTATTAAACGATTCATGGAAACGATCGTACTGCCAAACATCGCAAGTGAGGCTGATCGTGCCCGTGCAGTGGATGAACTTCCACAGAGTGCAGCAGGCAAAACGATTATGACCACCGAGCCGAAATTCGTGCCGAATAACGCAGTCCAGATCAAAGTGGCTGAAGGGCTCGATGTTAATGTACGTTTGGTGGATTGTGTAGGGTACGCTGTGGAGGGTGCGAAGGGCTACGAGGATGAAAATGGTCCACGTATGATCTCTACGCCGTGGTTCGAAGAGCCGATTCCGTTTCAGGAGGCGGCCGAGATTGGTACACGGAAAGTGATACAGGAGCATTCAACACTAGGAGTTGTGGTTACAACAGACGGCACAATTGCCGAAATTGCCCGCAGTTCCTATGTGGAGTCTGAAGAACGAGTTATCGCCGAGCTGAAGGAAGTGGGCAAACCGTTTGTACTTGTGATCAACTCCACACGTCCTCGCAGTGAAGAAGCTTTGCAGCTCCGAAGCGAGCTGGCAGCGAAATACGACATCCCGGTAATGACACTAAGCGCTGCCACCATGACGGAAGATGATGTTACAGGTGTGCTTCGTGAGGTGCTGTATGAGTTCCCTGTACACGAAGTGAATGTCAACCTGCCGAGCTGGGTGATGGTGCTGAATGATACACACTGGCTTCGCAGCAACTATGAAAATTCGGTACGGGACACGGTAAAAGATATTCGCAGACTGCGTGACGTAGATCGGGTCGTGGCACAGTTCATGGAATACGAGTTCATTGACCGTGCGGGTCTCAGCGGCATGAATATGGGGCAGGGGGTAGCAGAGATTGATCTCTATGCGCCGGATGAACTGTATGATCAGATTCTCATAGAGGTCGTTGGCATCGAAATTCGGGGCAAAGATCATCTGCTGCAGCTGATGCAGGAGTTCTCTCATGCGAAGAGAGAATATGACCGCTTTGCGGAGGCGCTGGAGATGGTCAAAACGACGGGTTATGGCATAGCAGCTCCATCCCTGGCCGAGATGGCCTTGGATGAACCTGAACTGATTCGTCAGGGAACCAAATTTGGTGTTCGTCTGAAAGCAACGGCGCCATCTATTCATATGATTCGTGTGGATGTGGAGTCAGAGTTTGCACCGATTATCGGAACAGAAAAGCAGAGCGAGGAACTGGTCAGATATCTCATGCAGGACTTCGAGAACGATCCGATCAAGGTATGGGATTCAGATATGTTTGGCCGTTCACTGCACTCCATTGTGCGTGAAGGTATTCAGGGCAAAATTGCCATGATGCCGGACAATGCCAGATATAAATTGCAGGAGACACTGGGACGAATTATTAACGAAGGTTCAGGCGGCTTGATCGCCATCATCCTTTAATTTTCCAAAAGACCGTGAGGCATAACCTCATGGTCTTTTTCTGTCTCTTTTTTTCTTAATACTGGATGAAATGGGTAGAAAGAAGCATGTTTTTTAAAAAACTTAGCAAGTTTCAGCTTTAAATCATTAAAACATATTTACATACTGGGGATTAGTCGTTATATTAATATTCAACGATTGTGATTGAAGTCACACAGAGAGCGAAACAGGGGGAATCCGACATGAGAAAAACAAGTTCAAAATGGTTATGGCTGAGCGTATTACTGGTATTTACATTGGCATTATCCGCATGCGGAATCAAAAAGGAACCGGCATCATCTTCGGCAACGGGCGATGCAGGGGAAACGCCTAAAACGGAAGCTGTAACAGGGCCTTTAAGCGGTAAACGGGTGGCGCTGATTATGGAGTTCAATACAGGAACCTTTTCACAGCAGTATGTGCAAGGGGTCAAAGAGGAAATTGCCAAATTCGGTGGTGAACTTACCACTTTTGTCGCAGACAACGATAAAGCCAAAATGGTGTCTTTGCTTGACAGTGCAATTAACCAGAAATTCGATGTGATTCTGACGGATCACGGGGATTCGCTTCTGGAACCGGGTGTGAAAAAAGCGGTAGAGCAAAAGATCCCGGTTGTTGTATTCGATGCAGACATCAGTGTGCCGGGAGCTACAGTGTTGTCTCAGGACGACCAGAAAATGGCCGAGCTGACGCTGGAGCAGATGAAAAAAGATATTAACGGCAAAGGCAACATCGTTAAAGTGTGGGTAGCTGGTTTTGCGCCAATGGAACGTCGTCAGCTTGCTTACGGTGCTTTCCTGAAAGCCAACCCGGAAATCAAGGAAATTGCAGCATTTGGTTCTGCTCAGAACCCCGCTCTGGATACTCAGGCGAAAATGGAAGCGATTCTCAAGCAATATCCAAAGGGTGAAATTACAGCTGTATGGGCAGCATGGGATGAATTCGCCAAAGGTGCAGCACGCGCCATTCAACAAGCTGGCCGTGATGAAATCAAGGTATACGGTATTGATATGAGTGACGAGGATTTGCAAATGATTCAGGACCCGAAAAATCCTTGGGTTGCTTCTGCCGCTGTAGATCCGACGGATATTGGACGTGTACAGGTACGGTATGCATACCAGAAGCTGAATGGAGACCAGACTGAAGATTCCGTAGTGCTTAACCCTGTTTATGTGCAGCGTGAGGCTTTGCCTGACAAACAAATCTCGACGTCAGAGCTGTCCGAATATGTCGAAGGCTGGGGCGGCAGTACACAGGGCATCAAGGACTGGATGAGCGAATACGGCATTACTGCGAAGTAAATTGCGTTATGGGCGCGCCGGAAGGTGCGCTTTTTCAATACACAGGTATTACGGCAGATGGGAGGCAACATCATGACAAAGGACCCGATATCGCTGGACATGGAGCACATTTCTAAACAGTTTTCAGGCGTGCCTGCATTGAAGGACGTACATTTCTCTGTCAGGGGTGGAGAGATTCATGCGCTGTTAGGAGCTAACGGAGCTGGCAAAAGCACGTTGATGAAAATATTGTCGGGAGCGTATCAACTGGATGAGGGGTCAATTCGTCTGAATGGCTATAAGCTCCAGCTTGGCTCACCGCGAGAGGCAAAGGCCAGCGGCATTCACTGCGTGTATCAGGAGGTGGATGCTGCGCTTGTGCCGCAGCTGACTGCTGCCGAGAACATTATGCTGGATCAGCTCGCTTCCGCTGACGGTGGCTGGTGGAAGAGTCCGAGAGCGCTGCAGCAGCGTGCCAAGGAAGCATTACAGCAGCTGGGTGCTGACAGCATAAACATTCATCGCAAGGTCGCGGATCTTACACTGGCTGAAAAGCAGATGATTCTGCTTGCCCGTATCCTGATTCAGGACGCCAAGGTCATTATTTTTGATGAGCCCACAGCACCCTTGAGTCAGGAAGAGACCGATGCTTTTTTTCGCATCGTACATCTGTTGAAGGATCGAGGGGTAGCCTGTATCTTCATCACACATCGCCTTGCGGAAGTTATGAGTCATTGTGACCGGGTTACAGTTATGAGGGATGGCAGTCATGTATTTACAGGCAAGACGAGCGGACTGACGATCAATGATCTGGTTACACAGATGCTGGGCAAGCCGTTTGAGGAGGAGTTTCCGAAGACGGAAGCTGCGGTGGGTGAATTACTGCTGGAAGCGCGCGGACTGCGCCGGGGTGTCAAGGTCAAGGGGGTTAATCTTCAGGTGCATCGGGGTGAAGTGCTTGCGGTCGTAGGGCTTGTAGGTGCGGGGAAGACGGAATGCTCCCGCCTGTTGATTGGAGCAGACCCGCTGGAAGCAGGAGAGATTCTGCTGAAGAACCGTTCTGTGCGCTTGTCCCAGCCTGCGGATGCTGCTGCTCTGGGCATCGTTTCTGTGCCGGAGGAACGACGCAAGCAGGGCATATTGATTCACGAAAATGTAGAGCGGAATTTGAGTTTGCCGTTGCTTTCACGCCTCAGCACATTTGGATTTGTCAATCGCAAGCGTGAGCGCCAGCATGCAGATTCACTCGTAAGTCAGCTGGGCATTAAGGCCTCTTCTGTGAAACAGGAAGTGAAGTACTTGAGCGGTGGCAATCAGCAGAAGGTTGCGATCGGCAAATGGCTGGAAACCGGAGCGGATGTTTTTATTTTCGACGAACCTACAAAAGGTGTAGATATCGGTGCGAAAAGCGATATTTTCCGCATTATCAACGAACTGGCTCTCGCAGGTAAGGCCGTCATCTATTTCACCTGCGAACTGGATGAAGGTCTGGGAATCGGGGACCGTATTGCGGTGATGTGTGAAGGCATTGTTGTAAAGGAGTTCGAACGTGGCGAGACAAGCCAAGAACAGCTGCTATATTATGCAAGCGGTGGACATGAGGTGGAAGCATGAAGGATAAATCAATGGATTTTGCGTTTCGATATGGCGCGATTGTTGTCATAATAGGGGTTATTGCATTTTTTGGGATCAAGCTGCCATATTTCTTTACCTACAGTAACCTGACGGACATTTTGGGTTCGATCTCGATCGTTACGTTTGTGGCGATTGGTGTGACGTTGTCTCTTATCGTGGATGGCTTTGATCTCTCCGTTGGAGCGACCGTGTCTCTGACAACGGTAGTTACAGCATCGCTAATGATCTGGTACCAGCAGCCGCTGGCTGTTGTCATTATTGTGCCATTAGTTATTGGAGCTGTCATTGGTCTGCTGAATGCGCTGCTTATTGTTAAACTGCGTATTCCCGACCTGCTGGCAACACTGGCAACGATGTACATCATCGGGGGGATTCACAAAACCTATGCTCAAGGGTATACCATCTACAACCATATGCAGTTCCCGGATGGTAGCAAGGCTGCCGGCGAGATGGACCCGACGTTTCTGCTGATTGGACAAGGGAAATGGCTGGGCATGCCGATCTCGGTTATTTTGCTGCTGATTACGGTAGCTGCGGTTCATATCTTTTTGACGTATACCAAATATGGTCGGCAGATGTATATCACAGGCGGTAACGAGGAGGCGGCAAGACTCTCTGGAATCAAGGTGAAAAAGGTGCGTACCCTTGCCTATGTAGCAGCAGGTATCTTTGCGGCAATCGGGGGTATTATCTACGCGTCCAAGGTTGGATCTGGTCAGATTGATGCGGGTTCACCGTTGTTAATGGAATCCGTGGCAGCCGTGTTTGTAGGCTTCTCCGTTTTTGGTGCAGGTAAACCCAATGTCATTGGTACGTTTATTGGTTCGGTTCTGATTGGCGTGCTGGTCAACGGTTTGACGATGATGAATGTGCAGTATTTTACACATGATATCGTCAAAGGCGGAGTGTTGGTACTGGCTCTGGCGGTTACATTTTATGTTTTAAACCGCAGTCGCACTTGAAATTGTGTGCTGTCTGTATTAGTATAAAATTTGTTCGACCCCAGAAACACCCGTTGTTTCTGGCGGTATTTGCCGGAAATGACTGTCTACCGCAGAAGGAGATTCATGTTCATCGCTCAGGATGTCCTTACGTTTTTTGCGTATGAACGTATATTTTCCTATAAAACGGAAACACAGTATAACATTCAGGACATTGATTCAGGAGGTGAAAAACAAATGAACAAATCAGACTTGATTACACACGTATCCGAAGCAACTGAATTGTCCAAAAAGGATGTAACGAAAGCGGTTGATGCCGTATTCGAAGCGATCTCTGAGGCACTTCAAAACGGAGACAAAGTACAATTGGTTGGTTTTGGGAACTTCGAAGTTCGCGAGCGCTCCGCACGTAAAGGACGCAACCCGCAAACAGGTGAAGAAATCGAAATTCCTGCGAGCAAAATTCCTGCGTTCAAACCAGGTAAAGCGCTCAAAGACGGAATTAAATAAGATTTCTACATATTCCATATGTCAACAAAAAGACCGTGACTTGTTCACGGCCTTTTCTTTTGTCTATAGAGTCATACAGCCTATAAACGGGGGATGTTTGCATCCTTTTGCTCAGCGTCTACGATTTCGTTCGAATGCTCCGGCGGACTACTGTAGGCGATTAATACCAGTTCCTTGCCGCTAACAATGGACAGATGCTGTTCCATCTCCTGAATCTGTTGTACATGCTCGTCCGTAAGCAGAGCTGGGGTGTATTTCATGTTGATTCTCCTTTCCTGGCTGTTCTGTTCTAGTATGGCCGGGAAATGACCGTTTCTTGCGCTCCATTTCCTCTGGCGGGCTGGTTGACAAATGGAATGATCTTGATCATCATTAACGCTAAGGATATTAGAAAAGGAGACGTGCGCGATGGATCAATCTACGGGCAATGACTATATCGTAATCAAAGCAGAAGAAAATGGTGTTCAAGTGATTGGACTAACTCGCGGACAGGATACACGTTTTCATCATACCGAGAAGCTGGACAAGGGTGAAGTGATGATTGCCCAGTTCACAACACACACCTCTGCTATTAAAATTCGTGGCAAAGCGACGTTGATTACAAAGCATGGGGAGATCGAATCCGAATAGTCAAAAGATTATGGACCCAATAAAAATTGCAGGCATAGCCTGCTTTTTTTCATTGTACAATGAGGTATGAGCCTTTATCGGACAGACTACACTAACAGGTAAAGGCGAGGAGGCGCGTATGAAACCGGGAATGATTGTGACTGCATCGATGCTGACGACGATTGCGGCGGTCATTTTGCTCGTGGCCCTTCAGAGCTTGCATACACGTACATGGGGCGGGGAAAAGGCAGAGCCTGTTACAGCTTCTCACCAGCCGGTCCAGCTGACAAATGACAATCTCGTGGATGTGCTTCGTTCTCTACATATGTCAACGCCGATTGCCAGAGTGGAATGGAAACAGTCCATATTAACGATTGATCTCAAAGTAAAGGGCACGGATACAACGTATACCGAAATCTATGAAAGTATGGCTGCTGTAGCCGATCTGAGCTTCCGGGGTCTGGAAAACGTGGAACAGGTGCTGCTTCGTGTCATGGCCGAGGATGAATGGATGCATAAGCGCCATCTTCTGCTTGCTGCAGATATTCGGCGGGGGGAATGGCCGATGTATGCTATCGACATGCTTCGCACCTGGAAAAGCGCAGTGTTCTCGGAGGAATTAAAAGACTGGTTTCATCTGATGCAGACCGAACTGTGGAGGAAACAGTTTGAAATGACAAGTCAGGGGTAATCAAATAGCAGGTTTCAGTGCGTGTCCGAAAAACATATGCTATAATATATAAGATTGTAGTGCATAAATGGTTTGACAAAGCATAGCCTCGGAGGATGAAAATGAATTCATATCGCGTACCCCAACTAGCAAAGAAATATACGGATTACGACATGATTCGACAACATACGGAAATCCCGTCATTTCCGGATAGCCGGGCGCGTCTGTTACAGGTATTTGTGGGCCGTACAGACGAGAAGGTGCATCATGAGTTATATTCGCTTGCAACATCGCTCGTTCAGTTGGCTATGGATACGCATGATCGAATCGATACGATATCCGGCGATCGGAGAGAACAGGAGATGCGTTCACGTCAGTTGAATGTGCTCGCTGGAGATTATCTGAGCAGCCGTTTCTATCAATTGTTAGCTCATGCCGGCAAAATTGAGATGATCGGTAAGTTAAGCGGTGCTGTTGCTGAAGTGAACGCGCGCAAGATGACGCTGTATGAACGGATGAAAAAACTGCTCGTTTCGGCTGATGAATATTTGCGTGAAACGGTACAGCTGAGGATGCAGCTGTTTCTTTCATTTTCAGACATGATCCGCGAAGAAGAGAAGTCTTTATGGAACAGCCTGTTAACTGAATTTAGCACCTGTGAAACGATTGCGGATGAGTTGAACCGGATGCGTGATGAGCAGCGGCATACTGAGAGTTATGCATTCTGGCATGTGTATGAGAACGGTAACGATTCAGAACGTGACGAGTTACGCCAGACACAAATTAACGCACGTGCATGGGATGTTATGGTGCTGAAATACAGTGTCAGTGAGGTTTTGCTGGACAAGCTTCGCGAGTCTGTACAACGCATTCAGCTTTTGCTTCAGGATGAGCAGGGGGTGCGCCAAGGTCTACGTGAGTTCGATGCAATTCTTGATCCTTACCTGACCTATGTAAAGACTTCACATGTGGCAGTTAGGGAAGATTGAGGGGGAGACAGACGAATGGGGAGCGGAGAGACGAAACCGAAAGAAGAATTTGTCCATTCGGTTTTTCAGAGTATCGCCGGCAAGTATGATGTTATGAATGATATCCTGAGTTTCCGCAGGCATAAAGCCTGGCGTAAATTCACGATGAAAAAGATGAATATGTCTAAAGGGGACACCGGGCTCGACTTGTGCTGCGGCACATGTGACTGGACCCTTGCGATGGCAGAAGCAAGTGAAACAGGGCACATGCACGGGCTGGATTTCAGCAGTAACATGCTCGAAGTAGGCCAGAAGAAAATCGATGCTGTCAAACGATCAAAGCAAATTACGCTGGTTCAGGGAAATGCCATGGCACTGCCGTTTGGCGATAATACGTTTGATTATGTAACAATTGGCTTCGGCTTGCGTAACGTGCCTGATCTTAGACAAGTTTTGTCTGAAATGAAGCGTGTTGTAAAACCTGGCGGTATGGTGGTTTGTCTGGAGTTGTCCAAACCGACCTGGCAGCCGTTTAAAGGCATTTATTATTTTTATTTCGAACATGTGCTGCCTAACATGGCCAAATTATTTGCGAAGCGTTATGAGCAGTATAAATGGCTGCCGGACTCTCTGGCACTTTTCCCGGGAAGAAAGGAACTGGCAGACATTTTTGTTGAAACCGGATTGCAGCAGGTGCAGGCCTATCCTCTGACCGGAGGCATCGCGGCACTGCATATTGGAACCAAGGAGAATCAGAATGTTTAGGAAAATTCGCATCTTTTTAGAAATGATCAAGATTGAACATACGCTTTTTGCTTTACCTTTTGCATTTATGGGCGCCATTCTGGGGTCGATGGTTGTAAACAATACGTTCCCGAGCTGGATGCAGATTATGTGGGTGCTGCTCGCGATGGTGGGTGCACGGAGTGCGGCATTCGGGTTGAACCGGATTATTGATCAGGCGATCGACGCCAAAAATCCGCGCACGGCAATGAGAGCTATTCCGGCAGGTTTGCTGAAGAACGGTGAAGTGATTGTTTTCATCATCATTTCGTTTATATTGCTGTTCTGGGCATCTTCCAATCTTAACGTATTATCTATGCAGCTGCTGCCCATCGCAGTATTTATGCTGGTGCTCTATTCATACACCAAACGTTTTACCTGGCTTTGTCATGTGGTGTTGGGCATGACTATTGGCCTGGCTCCACTTGGCGGCTGGGTTGCAGTTACCGGAACGATGGATTGGACAGCGATTGTGCTGTACGTTACGATTGTATTCTGGACCGCAGGATTTGATATCATCTATGCATGTCAGGATCTGGAGTTCGACCAAGGCGAAGGGCTGCATTCGATTCCATCCCGTTTTGGACTGGTTAAATCGCTGCAGATTGCCAAGTTCTTTCATGTCATCACAGCCATCGGTTTCCTCGCGTTGCTGTTAATGACTGATCTGAGCTGGTGGTATGGTGCAGGTATGTTGATTACGTACGGTATATTGTTATATGAGCACTATATTGTATCTCCTAACGATATGAGCCGTGTACAAACGGCGTTCTTTACGATGAATAGTGTGCTTAGCCTAGTCGTATTTACATTTACACTCATCGATTTGGCGGTGAAGTAAAGATGCAGCAGCCGGAGAATAAACGACTTGTTGTCGGAATTACCGGAGCAAGCGGCAGTATATATGGTATTCGATTGATTGAAACGCTGCTTGATCTGGAGTATACCGTTCATTTGGTTATCTCGAATGCAGGCTGGCGTGTGTTAAAAGAAGAAATGGATTGGGACGTCACGAATCGGGAGCGTGTGCTACAGGAGCAATTCGGTCATCGTGCCGGAGCCCTTGTCTATCATCCCGTGAGTGACATCGGTGCTTCCATTGCAAGCGGCTCCTATCTGGCTGAAGGCATGATTATCATGCCTTGCTCCATGGGCACTCTTTCATCGATCGCGAACGGGTCTTCGGATAATCTGATGTCGCGTGCTGCTGACGTTATGATGAAAGAGGGCAGAACGTTAATTCTTGTACCGCGTGAGACGCCTTTGCATGCCATTCATCTGGAAAATATGCTGAAGCTCTCACGCCTCGGTGTGCGAATGATACCGGCTATGCCAGCTTTTTATTATAAACCTCAGACCATGGATGATCTGATCATGTTTCTGGTGGGGAAAGTGCTGGACAGCTTGCGTATTCCGCATCAATTGTTTGCAAGGTGGGGAGAACCGGACGAACGGGGATGATACGCGAAGCAGCAGGTCTGTTTAGCTTAGCAGATTTGATTATCTTGGTAGTAGAATCCCCCGACTCCCGGGGTGTTGGTGAGTGCTGATGACCGTATGTAGCAACCACAGCCTTGACCCATGCTCCGGCAACTTCTGTACTTACGTGATTCAGAACTAGTCGTGGTGTTTAAGAAGACAAGCAGGAACGGCAAGCCTTGGTGAATGTTTAACCTGCAAGGCCCGGCTTGCTGGAGGGGAAGGTAAGCATGGAATTTTGGAATGACAATACGCGGATACGGGTGAACGAATGAAACTATTGGACATTTTCGGATTGTTAAAAAAGGACATGGATTACATTGAAAAGGAATTGTACCGCAGCGTTCAAGGTGAACAAAAGCTGTTAAGTGAAACTTCACTTCATCTGCTCAAGGCAGGAGGGAAACGGCTGCGGCCTGTTTTTGTGCTGTTAGGCGGCAAGTTTGGTACATATGATATTGAGCGCTTGAAGCTCATCGCCGTTCCGCTGGAACTGATACATTCGGCATCCCTCGTTCATGATGATGTCATTGATAATGCAGAGACACGCCGTGGCAAACCTACAGTCAAGTCAAAATGGGATAATCGCATTGCGATGTACACTGGAGATTACATCTATGGCAAAGCCCTGGAGATGACAGCGGGGCTGTCTGATCCAGCCATTCATCGCATTCTTGCCAAAGCGATGGTACAGATGTCGATTGGTGAGATGGAGCAGATTCGCGACTTCTTCAACACAGGACAGAGTGTACGTAACTACCTGCTGCGAATTCGTCGTAAAACCGCACTGCTCATTGCGGTTAGCTGCCAGCTCGGTGCTCTTGCTACACGTGCGCCTGCACACATTTCGTCCTTGCTGTACACGTACGGATATAATGTCGGTATGGCTTTTCAGATTCAGGATGATGTGCTAGACCTGATCGGCACGGAGAAGCAGCTTGGCAAGCCTCCAGGCAGTGATATGAAACAAGGCAATATCACACTTCCCGTATTGTATGCACTGGAGGAAGAGCATCTGCGTGAGCCGCTGCTCAAGGAAATCACCCGTGTGCACCATGAGGACGGAAGGGCCAGTGCATCGGATGCAATTGGAATGATTCGCCAAAGTCAAGGAATTGCTAAAGCGGAAGCCCTGGCTGACCGATATATGAAGAAAGCGCTCGATGCTCTCGATCAGCTGCCTAACATCAAGACCACCAAAAACCTGCGTGATATTGCTCATTTTGTCGTTAAGCGTACACATTGATTGTGCAGCGTTTATCGTTTGAAGTTTGCAACTAGCGGTCACCGTTATGTGCTATGTTGCTCTTTAATCATTTCTCACTTGTAACATAGGTTTGTGAAATTCCTCATTGGGAGGAAATAGAGTTGTATGTTACAATCAAAGGGATTGCGTTTACATAGTGATTAACTTTGAACCGTGAGTGAGGAGTGAACAGGCAATGGATCGTACATTTTTGATGGTGAAGCCGGATGGTGTGCAGCGTGGTTTGATCGGCCGTATTATCAGCCGTCTGGAAGACAAAGGATTTAAGCTGGTGGCAGGGAAACTGGTACAGATGACACAAGAACAGGCCAAGCGTCATTATGCCGAGCATGAGGGCAAGCCTTTCTTTGATGATTTGGTTCGGTTTATTACGTCTGGTCCCGTATTTGCCATGGTATGGGAAGGTGACGATATTGTAGCGCTTGCACGTATTGTCATTGGAAAGACGAATGTAAAGGAAGCGGCTCCAGGGACAATTCGTGGAGATTTCGCCAGCCATACACCGCATAATCTCATTCACGGGGCAGACTCGCCGGAAAGTGCAACTCGTGAAGCAGCCAACTTTTTCAGCCCTGACGAGCTGGTAAGTTACGAGAAGAGCATCGCAGCCTGGTTGTAATTATTAGCCAAAGGGTGATATACGATGCTGGAGCAAGAACAACTAGACCCGGATTATGCCGGATTCATTCGTAAAGTGAAAGAGAGCACAGGCATTGATCTTGCTCAATACAAGGAAGGCCAGATGAAAAGACGGCTGACTACACTTCGCAACAAAAACGGGTTTAATACGTTTGCCGTCTTTTTTGATGCGATGCAGAAGGACAAGGCGTTATTTTATGAGTTTCTTGACCGCATGACCATTAACGTATCCGAGTTCTGGCGAAACCCGAACCGCTGGGAAGTGCTGCGTGATGAGATTTTGCCTGAATTGGTAGGTTCCAAACGCAAGGTCAAGGTATGGAGTGCTGCCTGCTCTACAGGCGAAGAGCCCTACACCATTGCGATGATTCTGGATACGATGGGTATTCTGAGAGAAAGCTCCATTACGGCAAGTGACCTGGATGAAGGAGCGCTTGCGAAGGCCAAGGAAGGCCGTTATATGGAGCGTTCGTTGAAGGATGTACCTCCTGAAACAGCAAGCCGTTATTTTAAACAGGATGGCATGATGTATCGAATTGATGAAAAACTGAAAAGTGCAATCAACTTTAAGAAACAGAATTTGCTGGTGGACCGCTTTGATGATGGCTATGATCTGATTGTCTGCCGGAATGTCATGATTTATTTTACCGAGGAAGCCAAAAATCTGTTGTATCACAAATTCGCAGCCAGCTTGCGCCCGGGTGGTATGCTGTTCGTAGGCAGTACAGAGCAGATTTTCTCCCCAGGTCAATATGGACTGGAGACGGCAGAGACGTTTTTCTATCGGAAAAAGTAAAGCATCATAAAGACCAACCGCCTGAGGTACATGCAGATGTACTCAGGCGGTTGTTTGCATAAGAAAAGGCGGCTTTCTTGTCAAAGTGGGTCAGCTATACTATAATAAGCAAAGAAATTATGGGATTTTAGCAATGTGAAGTTTAACAGTTTAAAGGGGGAACGTATTATGAGTTTACGTTATTTGACCGCAGGGGAAACGCACGGACCCCAATTGACCGCAATTATTGAGGGGTTGCCAAGTAACCTGAATATTGATTTTGAAGAATTGAACTTCCAGCTTCACCGCCGCCAAAAGGGATATGGTCGTGGACGCCGGATGCAGATTGAGAAGGATCAGGCCAATTTTGTTGGCGGAATTCGTCACGGATATACGACAGGTGCGCCCGTAGCGCTCGTTGTTGAAAATAATGACTGGAAGCATTGGCAGAAAATTATGAACATTGAGCCGATCGAAGGCAGCGATGAGGAGAAACGCCGAGTGCATCGCCCGCGTCCTGGACATGCCGATTTGAATGGCGGCTTGAAGTACAATCATAAAGATTTGCGTAACGTTCTGGAACGCTCCAGTGCACGCGAAACAACAGTACGTGTGGCATGCGGTGCAATTGCACGACAGTTTCTGGCTGAGTTTGGCATTAAAGTGGCAGGACGTGTTATTCGCATCGGGGAGATTGAAGCACCATATCAAGAGCTCCCAATTGATGAACTGATCGCTGTAACAGAGGCTTCGTCGGTTCGCGTGACAGATGCCGAGACCGAGAAAAAAATGGAAGCTTACATTGATCAGATCAAGCAGGAGGGTGACTCCATCGGCGGGATCGTGGAATGTATCGTTGAAGGTGTGCCTATCGGTTTGGGAAGTCACGTACAATATGATCGCAAGCTGGATGCACGTATTGCTCAGGGTGTGATGTCGATTAACGCATTTAAAGGTGTGGAAATCGGGATTGGCTTTGAAGCGGGTACGATCCGCGGTTCACAGGTGCATGATGAGATTTTGTATTCCGAAGAACGTGGCTACCACCGGGCAACGAACCGTTTGGGCGGATTCGAAGGCGGTATGACCAACGGTATGCCGGTTGTGGTGCGCGGCGTAATGAAGCCAATTCCAACCTTGTACAAACCGCTGCAAAGCGTAGACATTGATACAAAAGAAGCTTTTTCAGCCCAGGTTGAACGTTCCGATGCATGTGCGGTTCCGGCAGCCAGCGTTGTGATGGAGCATGTTGTTGCATGGGAAATTGCCAAGGCATTCCTGGAGAAATTCGGCGGGGATTCCATGGAGGAGATCCGGGCGAACGTTGCTAGCTACCAGGCACAATTGGAGAGCTATTAATATGCGTCAGTTGACAGTGCAGCTCGGGGAACGCTCGTATCCGATCCTGATTGGCAGCGGTCTGCTGGCTCAAGTTCCCCAATTTTTCGAGCAATATGGCTTGACCAAAAAAAGTCCGCTGATGATCATCACAGATGAAAATGTGGCTCCGAAATACTTGGCAGCATTGGAACAGACACTGCGTAGTGCCGGATATGCCGTCGTTTCTGCGGTCGTTCCTGCTGGAGAAACTTCCAAATCACTTGCTGTATATCAGGACATGATGACAGCGGCAATTGAAGGCAAACTCGACCGCAGCTCGGCGATCCTCGCTCTCGGGGGCGGAGTTGTCGGTGACCTGGCTGGTTTTGTGGCTGCTACATATATGCGTGGCGTCAAGTTTATACAGATTCCAACAACGATTCTTGCTCATGACAGCAGCGTTGGAGGTAAAGTGGCGGTGAATCATCCGCTTGCCAAAAATATGATCGGCGCTTTTCATCAGCCGGAGCTTGTGCTTTATGATGTAGATACCTTGCAATCCTTGCCGCCAAGAGATGTTTCAGCAGGTTTATCTGAAATGCTCAAACATGGGCTGATTCGTGACGAAGCGTTTGCTCATTGGTGTGAAGAGCATGCTGAGGGGCTGCTTGCGCTTGATCCGGATACACTCGGCTACGGTCTCGAACGCGGATGCAGCATCAAAGCAGAGATTGTTTCTAATGATGAACGTGAAAACGGAGAACGTGCACTCCTGAACCTGGGGCATACGATCGGACATGCGATCGAAGCGATTGCCGGATACGGTGAATTTTTGCACGGTGAAGCGATCTCGATCGGCATGGCTGGTTCAGCTCTGTTAGGAGAGAGGCTTGGAGCGCCAGCAGGCCTGTATGATGAGACGGTGCGCATGCTGCGTGCACTCCGCCTTCCGGTAACGCTGCCTGCACATCTGAGTACGGATGCTTTGATGGAAGCGATGATGCATGACAAGAAATTCCGTGAAGGTCATATGGTCTTTATTGTTCCTGATCGGATTGGAGCAGCCCGAATCGTGAAGGATGTGCCGGTGACGGCAGTGCGTGAAGTTATCGAGCTTCTCAGGAAGGGAGAATAAAGCAATGGTTACACGGGGAATCCGCGGGGCGACGACAGTCACGCAAAATAATGAAGAAGAGATTTTGAAAGAAACAGCGGTGTTGCTGCAGGAGATTGTGGATCGGAACAAGATTGTACCGGAAGACATCTGCAGTGTATGGATTACGATGACCGGAGATCTGGATGCGGCTTTTCCCGCAAAGGTAATCCGTCAACTAGACGGCTGGGAGCTTGTACCCCTGATGTGTGCACTGGAGGTGCCTGTAGAGGGGGCATTGGCGAAGTGCATCCGTTTCATGGTACATGTGAATACAACCAAAGCGCAAAACGAGATCCATCATGTGTATTTGAACGGTGCGCAGGCACTGCGTCCTGATCTGGCTGCACGATAAGCTTTTTGAACGGTAATGGTTGTCAAAGTGACAAATATCATGTATAGTGAGAAACAGTTGAGTAGAGATTGAGATTGAGCTGAGAGCAGCTGAGTATAGTTGAGTATATAGCAGAGTCCAGTGTTTGGTAGCCGATGCATCTGAAATCGGTTAACGCATTCACGGTACGTCGTGCTAAGGGGAAGTACAGGAAGAGAGAGTAGACATGTTCAAGAGGACATTGTTTATTCACATATCATGAAGTAACATTTCACGTGATTTCTACATCATCATTGCAGCTTGTTGTTTCGCATTCGTCAAGATGATGGTGAACGAGATGTTATCAGGATGATGTTCTCTCTATAACAATATCTGAAACCATGTGATACATGGATCAGTAGCCTGACATTTATCCTTAAGCGGAAGTATAGGGACTTGTTATTTATGAAGCAGCATGCCTGAATACAGCTTATTAAACCAAACCTCTACCTGATGGTAGAGGTTTTTTGTCGTATAACAGACTTCTACCTTTGAAATCAATAGAAAAGTTACAATAAAAAGCTATAAAAAAATTACAATAGTCTGAAGGGACGTGATCTGATGATAACGCCAAACGTTGATCAGGTACTGAAAATGGCAAGTGAGTATAATCTGATTCCGGTTGTCAAACGAATTTTGGCTGATATGGAGACACCAATTCGTATATTCCGTCGTTATGCGGATAATGACCGTGCATTCCTGCTCGAAAGTGTAGAGGGGGGCATCCAATGGGCCAGATACTCCTTCATCGGTACAGATCCGTTCCTGATGATTTCAGGCAAAAAAGGCCGCATCGTGGTGGAGGAAGCAGGAAAAACTCGCGAGTTGCCCGGCAAGCCGATCGAAGAGCTCAAAGCACTGCTTCGCAAGTATCGGAGTCCGAAGCAGGATGACCTTCCCCCTTTTACCGGCGGTGCTATTGGATTTTTTGGATATGATCTGCTGCAATATTATGAGAAGCTCCCCGCTCACGCGCTGGATGATCTCAATATGGATGACATTCGTTTTATGTTCTGCGACCAGATCGTGGTGTTTGACCATGTGAAGCAGCATATGCTGCTTGTGGGCAATGTTCACGTTAAGGACGGGGCAACGGATGAAGATATCCGTCAAGCATACGCAGCTACTTCCGAGAAGCTTGAACTGGCGGCAGAGCGGCTGCAGCAGCAAGGACCCGGTGAAAATCTGAATCCGCGTTCGATTCCGGGCGATGTTGAGCTTGGAGACATTCGTTCGAATCTGACCAAAGAACAATTTATAGACAATGTGGAGCAGGCTAAAGAGTATATCCGCGCAGGCGATATTTTTCAGGTGGTGCTGTCCCAGCGCTTCCATATTGATACGGAAATTTCACCTTTACATGTGTATCGTGTACTGCGGACGCTGAATCCGTCGCCTTATATGTATTATTTGAAAATGGATGATGAGATTATCGTAGGAACGTCGCCAGAGGCGCTCGTCAAGGTGGATGGCAACCGCGTAGAGACACGTCCGATCGCAGGTACACGGCCTAGGGGAGCAACAGAGGCAGAAGATCGCGCACTTGCGGCAGACTTGCTGCAGGATGAGAAGGAACGTGCGGAACATCTCATGCTGGTTGATCTGGGAAGAAATGATCTGGGCCGGGTGTCTACTTTTGGCAGTGTGAAATGTGACATGTTTATGGAGATCGAGCGTTATTCTCACGTCATGCATATGGTATCGAACGTTACAGGTGAGCTTAGAGAAGACAAGGACTTCTTCGATGCCTTCCTCTCCTGCTTGCCAGCTGGAACGGTATCCGGAGCGCCGAAGCTGCGTGCGATGGAGATTATTGCGGAACTGGAAAAAGAGGCACGTGGAGCCTACGCCGGAGCGATCGGTTACCTTGGTTTCTCGGGAAACATGGATGCATGTATTACGATTCGCACGATTATTTTCAAAAAAGGAAAAGCGTATGTGCAGGCCGGTGCAGGAATCGTATGGGATTCTGTGCCTGAGAAGGAATATGAAGAGACCGTGAACAAAGCCAAAGCTTTGTTAAAGGCAATTCGCACAGCGGAAGCGATGTTTCCGGTAAAAGCCGCTGATCGCAAGTTAAGTCTGGCTAATGCTGATTATTTTGTCACACCAACATCTGCAACAAACTAAGAGAGGAGAGACTGGACATGAACGTGAACCCGATCTTGAAAGACCAAAGGGTGGTGCAGGAAGCATCCATATCCCATGAAGAAGGAATGAAGCAAGGCCTCGCCAAAATTCTGGAAGGACGTCATCTCGAGCAGGACGAGGCGCGTGAGTTGATGTATTCGATCATGAAAGGTGAAGCGACTCCGGCTCAAATCGGGGGTTTGCTGATGGCGCTGCGCATGAAAGGGGAAACGGTGGAAGAGATCACCGGTTTTGCCCAGGCGATGCGTGGCCAGGGTGGAAGAATTTTGACGGATGGCAGAGGCCTGCTGGATACGTGCGGTACAGGTGGATCAGGCATTCACAAATTCAATATCTCGACTGCATCGGCTATTATCGCTTCAGCGGTATCGGTTCGGGTAGCCAAACATGGCAATCGTTCTGCCTCCGGCAAAGCCGGCAGTGCGGACGTATTGGAGGCGCTCGGTGTTAATATTCATCTGAATGGGGAGCAGGCCAGACAATGTCTGGATGAGATCGGAATCTGCTTCTGTTTTGCCCAGGTATACCACCCGTCAATGCGGCATGCAGCCGCGCCGAGAAAAGAGCTGGGCGTGCGGACTATTTTTAACATGCTCGGCCCGTTAACGAACCCGGCGGGTGCAGATCGCCAATTGCTCGGGCTCTATGATCGATCCCGTACTCCAATGATTGCGGAAGTGCTGAACCGCCTCGGACTAAAACGGGCGCTGGTCGTAGCGAGTCATGACGGGCTGGACGAAATCAGCATCTCTGCACCCACTCAGGTTTCCGAGCTGCGGAACGGGGAAGTTCGCACGTATGACATTGATCCGCGCGATATGGGACTGTCTTTGCATCCGCTGGATGCAGTGCTTGGAGGAGATGCGGCACAGAACGCCGAAATTATACATCGGATCTTCCAGGGCGAACGCAGTGCTTACCGGGATGTTGTGCTGCTGAATGCAGGGGCGTGTATTTACGTATCCGGCCTTGCGGACAGCATTGCAGACGGCGTTAAAATCGCTGCTGACGCAGTGGATTCGGGTAAAGCGGCAAGTAAGCTGGCACAGTTAATTCATACAACGGAGGCGTACAATCATGTATCTTGATCGCATTGTAGCAACAAAACATAAGGAAGTTGAGGTGCTTGCACAGACTTTTCATATGGATGAAGCGCTTCAGAAAATTGAGCAATTACCCGCAACACGCGGATTTGAACAGGCGCTGTCCAGCAGACGGAATCGGAAGCTGGGGCTGATCGCTGAAGTGAAGAAAGCTTCACCCTCCAAAGGATTAATCCGTCCGGATTTTCATCCGGTGGATATTGCTTCTGCGTATGAACGGGCAGGGGCGGATTGTATATCCGTGCTGACGGACGTTTCTTATTTTCAAGGCAGCAACGAATATTTACAGGCCATTCATCAGGCGGTGAACATTCCGCTCCTGCGCAAGGACTTTATGATTGACGAGAAGCAGATTGCTGAAGCCAGACTGCTCGGAGCAGACGCTATTCTGTTGATTGCGAGCATTCTCACACCGCAGCAGATTCGTCAATATTTGACGTTTGCCAAAAGCATTGGACTGGATGCTTTGATTGAAGTACATGACCGGGCCGAGCTGGAAACGGTACTGGAGATTCCAGATGCAACGCTTGTAGGCATTAATAACCGGAATCTGAAAACGTTCGAGACCAGTCTGAATACAACGCTGGATCTGATGGAGCTGATCCCATCCCATGTAACGCTGATCAGCGAAAGCGGAATTGATGGAGCTGCATCTACAAAACCGCTGATTGAAGCAGGCGTTCACGGTATTCTCGTTGGAGAGCATCTTATGCGCAAAGCGGATGTGGAAGCCGCCGTATACGACTTGATGGGGCCAAAATGATGAATAATTCGGTATCTGATCAAGCAGGCCGCCGTAAAGGGGAGCAGGAACCCTTGCTTCCAGCGGCCGTAAAAATATGTGGACTTCAGGACGTTGAAGTGCTAAAATCAATGATAAACTTGCCTGTGGACTTCATTGGGGTTGTGTTTGCCAATTCCAGACGTCAGATTACGGCTGAGCAGGCCGCAGAGCTGAGAACGGTTTTGTTTGAGTGGTCGACTGAAGAGCGGCCGAAGCTGGCGGGTGTGTTTGTGAATCCGACACTTCAAGAATTGGAGTATGTGATGCAAGCCGCTTCCCTGGATGTAATCCAGCTGCACGGACAGGAAAGTGCTGAATTTTGTAAACAGGTGAAAGAGCGCTGGGATGCGCACGTATTCAAGGCAGTTTCTTTTCCCAAAGACGAAACAGGACAAGACGCGGATCATACGGCGCTGCATAGTCTGAATACTTATGCAGGCTGCATAGATGCAATATTGCTTGATACGTTTGATCCGCTGTATGGCGGTGGCTCTGGTAAAACATTCGCCTGGGAGCGCATACCTGCGTATGCGAAATGGGCTGATCAGCACGGGATTGCGTTGTTGGTTGC
Source organism: Paenibacillus sp. JGP012 (assembly GCF_014203995.1). Taxonomy (NCBI): domain Bacteria; kingdom Bacillati; phylum Bacillota; class Bacilli; order Caryophanales; family Paenibacillaceae; genus Paenibacillus; species Paenibacillus sp. JGP012. Next base: position 37,208 of record NZ_JACHKG010000015.1, read on the forward strand.
CGGAGGGCTTCAGGCAGATAATGTACAACAATTAATACGAACGTACAGACCTTACGGCGTAGATGTCTCAAGCGGCGTGGAGACGGAAGGTCTTAAAGATATAACCAAAATTAAAGCATTTGTTGAAAGGGTGAAGCAGGCATGACACATCAATTGCCGGATCAGCATGGGCGTTTCGGTCCGTTCGGAGGCCGTTTTGTACCCGAGACACTAATGAACGCTCTGATCGAACTGGAGGAAGCGTACAGCCGTTTTTCTGAAGATGAGGAGTTTAACAAGGAACTGAACTATTTACTGAGTGAATACTCCGGACGGGAGACCCCGCTCTATTATGCAGAGCAGCTGTCCCGCCATCTGGGCGGACCCAAAATCTATTTGAAACGGGAAGACTTGAACCATACCGGTGCACATAAAATCAACAATGCGATCGGACAAGGACTGCTTGCCAAACGTATGGGCAAAAAGAAGGTTATTGCCGAGACTGGCGCAGGACAGCATGGCGTTGCAACAGCAACGGTAGCCGCACTGCTGGGTCTGGAGTGCAAAGTATTTATGGGCGAGGAAGATACAGAGCGGCAGCAGCTGAACGTATTTCGAATGAAATTGCTGGGGGCGGAAGTCATTCCGGTGACCTCTGGCACACGTACACTGAAAGATGCAGGTAACGAGGCATTGCGCTACTGGGTTAGTCATGTGGAGGATACTTTTTATGTACTCGGCTCTGTTGTTGGTCCACATCCGTACCCGATGATGGTGCGTAATTTCCAACGTGTTATCGGTGATGAGACACGCCGTCAGATTCAGGAGATCGAAGGGCGACTGCCTGATGTCATCGTTGCAGCTGTTGGTGGGGGCAGTAACGCCATCGGTATGTTCTATCCTTTTATCGGGGATGAGGCTGTGAAGCTGGTTGGTGTTGAGGCAGCGGGGAAAGGGGTAGATACCGAATACCATGCGGCAACGATGAGTAAAGGCACACACGGTGTATTCCAGGGTTCCATGAGTTATCTGCTGCAGGATGAGTATGGTCAGGTACAGCCTGCACACTCGATCTCCGCAGGGCTGGATTATCCGGGGGTTGGACCGGAGCACTCGTATCTCAAGGATATCAAGCGTGCACAATATGTCCCGATTACGGATCAGGAAGCTTTGGATGCATTGCAGCTGTTAAGCCGTACGGAGGGCATTATTCCTGCACTGGAGTCGGCTCACGCGGTGGCTCAGGTTGTGAAGCTTGCACCCGAAATGTCTGCAGAGGATGTTATCGTAATCTGTCTTTCTGGACGCGGAGATAAAGATGTAGAATCCATTATGAAATATACGGGAGGTAACTTGTAATGAATCTGATGGATCAGACCTTCCAGCAATTAAAAGAACAAAATCGTACAGCACTCATCCCGTTTCTGACCGTTGGTGATCCTGATGTGGAAACAACGATAGATATCATTAAACAGCTCGAGCAGGCTGGAGCAGATATTCTGGAACTCGGTGTTCCGTATTCTGATCCGCTGGCGGATGGCCCTGTTATTCAGCGTGCTTCTGAACGTGCATTGAAGAGTCAAATTACGATTCGTACCGTGATGGAGACTGCGGCGAAAGCTCGTGCGGCAGGTGTGAAATTGCCTTTTGTTCTGTTTACGTATTATAACCCTGTGCTGCAGACCGGGCTGGATGTATTTTTTGACGAGTTGGTCAAACATGACATCAGCGGTATGATTATTCCCGATCTGCCGATTGAAGAGGCAGAGGACATGCGCCGCCGGGCCGATCAGGCCGGGGTACATCTGGTTCCGCTCGTGGCGCCTACATCCAATGCACGGATTGAACGAATTGTTACCGGTGCGCGCGGATTCATCTATTGTGTCTCTTCCCTGGGTGTAACGGGAGAACGCGCATCCTTTTTTGATGGTGTAGAAAGTTTTATTGAAACGGTAAAAGGGTTAACCGATCTTCCGGTTGCCGTTGGATTCGGCATCTCAAGTCATGAACAGGTGGCACATTTCTCCCGCATTTGTGACGGTGTTGTAGTGGGCAGTGCCATTGTGCGCCAGGTGGAGGAAGCGATACCGCTGCTTGAGAATCCGGATACACGCGAGGCGGGACTGTTGCAAATTCGCAACTTTGTGGCACAATTGAAAGGATAAAGGTGTTCTGTTAGAACGCTAAATTCGAACAGCAGGAGGCGGTCAAGTTGAAACCGAAATCCCAGATTGTCAATCTGCCTGTGTACAAGCCGGGCAAACCGATTGAAGAAGTGAAACGTGAGCTGGGGCTGGAGCAAGTCATCAAGCTGGCCTCCAATGAGAATCCTTTTGGCAGCTCCCCGGCTGTGCTGGAAGCTATTACGAAGGAAATGGCGAGTGTGAGTATATATCCGGATGGCAGCGCAGCTAACCTGACAGAGGTGCTGGCAAAGCATCTGGGTGTGGAGCGGAGCAACCTTATTTTTGGCTGTGGATCGGATGAGATCATTGCTCTGATCACACGTGCGTTTTTCCTGCCTGGGGATGAAACCATTATGGCGGATCAGACCTTCTCCGTATATAAAAGCAATGCGGACATCGAAGGCGCTGTAACGATTGAGGTGCCTTTGAAAAATGGAACACATGATCTGCCGGCAATGCTGGCTCAAATCACCGACAAAACCAAAGCCATCTGGGTATGCAATCCGAATAACCCTACCGGAACCATTGTTTCCGAACAGGAGCTTGTTACGTTTTTGGATCAAGTGCCGTCCAATGTGATGGTTGTGCTGGACGAGGCTTATTATGAATTTGTTACCGATGAAGCCTATCCGCAGAGCATTCCGCTGATTGATCGTTATCCTAATCTGGTTGTATTGCGCACCTTCTCCAAAATCTATGGCTTGGCATCGCTGCGTATTGGTTATGGCATTGCACGTCCCGAGGTTATTGACCTTATCAATCGTGTGCGTGAACCGTTCAACACTTCTCGCTTCGGGCAGGTTGCGGCAATCGCTGCACTTCAGGACCAGGCATTTGTACAAGAGTGCGCTAAGCATAATGCAACCGATCGGGAGTGGCTGCAAAATGAATTTGCACGGCTTGGTCTGCCGTATTTCCCGGCACATGGCAACTTCATTCTCGTAGACCTGAACATGCCATCTGACACAGCGTTCCAGTCCTTGCTGAAGCAGGGTATTATCGTCCGTGCTGGCTTCCATGTCTACCCAACATATATTCGTGTGTCCGTAGGAACAGCGGAGCAGAATCGTATGTTTATAGCGGCGCTGGAGAATACACTGGCGGAGAATGCAGTAACACGCCCTTAATACTGGCGATGAAATGAGTGAGGAACCATGACATTAAAAATTGCAATGATTGGTGTAGGGCTCATCGGCGGTTCACTTGCGCTTTGCTTTAAAGGCAAGCCGGGTTTAACCGTGATGGGCTACGCACATCTGGAAGAATTAAAAGAAAAGTACATAGCAAGCGGAGTCGTTGACGATGCGACGCTTTCTCTGGAAGAAGCCGTGCAGGATGCCGACTTCATTTTTTTGTGTGTGCCTGTGGGGCTGCTGGAATTTTATTTTGAAAAATTGTCCAGATTGCCGCTCAAAAAAGGCTGTATTATTACAGATGTTGGCAGCACCAAAGCTTCCATTGCTGCTTGTGCGGAGCATGTTCGTTTAACGGATGCCTATTTCATCGGCGGACATCCGATGGCAGGTTCCGAACGTGCAGGCGTAGACGCGGCCTCGGCTGTTTTATTTGAGAATGCTTATTATGTACTGACACCGTCTGCACATGTGCCTGAGGAGGCGTACAGCCGGTTATCCGAGCTGTTAGCTTATACACGTGCGCAGATTGTCCGGGTGGAGCCGCTGCTGCATGATGATATTGTGGGTGCCATCAGTCATCTGCCTCATGTCATCGCGGTTGCCTTGGTAAATCAGGTGCGTGAATACAATGAATCCAATCCACTGTATAAAATGCTGGCAGCGGGTGGTTTCCGCGATATTACACGAATTGCCTCCAGTGACGCAATTGTATGGCGGGATATTTTACTTAGCAACCGTGAGGTGCTGCTGGGACTGCTGAAGGACTGGAACAGTCAGATGCTGTCGTTTACCAATATGCTTGAACAAAAAAACGGCGAAGGCATTGAAGAGGCGTTCCGCCAGGCACGTGAGTTCCGCAGTGTGCTGCCTGAGCGTCGCAAGGGCATGATCTCCCCGCTGTTTGATCTGTATACAGATGTACAGGACGCGCCGGGGATGATTGGTAAAATTGCAACAGAGCTCGGGGCAAATGACATCAACCTGAGCAACCTTGAAATTATTGAGAATCGGGTGGATGTGCCCGGAATCATGCGTTTGTCTTTCCGTCAGGAAGAGGACATGGAGCGGGCGAAAACACTGCTGGATTCTTTGGGATATCAGGTGTGGGTGTAAGAAGCAGGAGAGGGCGAGAGCCCTCTTTTTTGTATTTGAAGGAGAAAACCATAATTATAGACAAAAAAAAGACCGCTTACATAAGCGGCCATTGCTCACTTGGAGCAATACAGTTATTGGATAGGAGTGGAGAGAAACCATACTGTACTTTTATTATATGTATACGTTTTCATTTTGTCAACACTTTGAACAAATTTATTTGTATAAACTTAGCATCAGCGGAAATAGAGAACAAACATACCTATTAATTTCACCTAGGGCCAGCTTTTAAAGAGAAAGTGTAGGGCACATAAACAGAGTTGTTGGTATAGCAGCAAAAAAATAAATCAAAAAAATATCTCATTTTTGTAACCTTTTCAAAGGTTGCGACGTCTATATTTTGTGAGGCTTTTTATAACGATAATACGAGGCTTTCCATAGAGCGATAAAAGGAAGCATGACAGTGAAATTGACGGCATATGTATGTCAAGTCGGGCTTTGGTGGATAGCAATGGATTTGCCAGGATGATGCAGACCGTTGTACAATGTTACTGTTATGTAGAAACGTTGGGGAAATTGCCATTACATAGGGGAATTTGGCGGAAGGGCCGAGAATGGCGCTGGACGCTTTTTTTATGCGGTGCAAACCGCAACTTTTTTACGCCTGTTCGGTAATACATGGATAGAGTCGAACGGGGAGAAGCACATGGATGGGCGAGGAGGGGTCGCACTCAAATGACGGATTCCCAGTTGATTCGAGAGATCAAGGAAGGTAACGTGGAGTTATATTCCGAGCTGATGAGTCGTTATCAGCGTAAAATACTGGCTTTCGTATATCATATGTTGAAAAGTTCCAATATGGAGTTGCTTGCAGAAGATCTCTGTTCTGAGACATTCTATAAGGCGTTCCGCAGTTTACACTCGTTCCGTGAGGTGGATGCTTCATTCTCCACCTGGTTATATACCATCGCCAGAAATACGGTACTGAGTGAGCTTCGCAAACAGCGCAGTGGCAATGTTCCGCTTGAAGAGAGCGGTGTCGTGCCTGTGGCTCCTCAGGAGAATGCTCCAGAGCATGCTGTACTACGCAGCGAGCGGGTGATGCTGGTTCGAGATGCGATTAACAATCTTCCGGAAAAGCAGCGCTCTGCAATCATTCTTCGTGAGTATGATCAGCTTGATTACCAGGAGATTGCAGGAATTCTGGGACAGAGCGTAAGTTCTGTGAAATCGCTCCTATTCAGAGCAAGATCAAGTGTCAAAACGCAGTTGGAACCTTATTTCTTCGAACCGATGTACGAGCCATATGAAGGGATGAAGAACCGATGAATTGCAATGAAGCCCAGGAATTGTTTGCACTGGTCTGGGATTTGCCGGAATCTCATCCACAGCGAATTGCATTTCATGCACATCTCGCTGGTTGTGAAGAGTGTTCGGCGCAGTTTGAAGTCTGGGAGGAAGCCCAGATGCTGCTGCACAGCATCCCTGTTCCAGTGACCGAACAACAGGCAGAGAGAGTCAACCGTAATGTTATGGACCGGATATACGCGGAGTCTCCATGGCTATTGCCGGAAGAGGCAAAGGTTAATCGTTTCTCTGCAGCGATCCGTAAGCATATGTCGCTCTGGATCGCGGCGTTCCTGGCTATTTTTCTATGCAGTTTTCTGTACATGGCTATGTTCAAGCCAGACGTGTCAGAGGCTGAGAAATCAAATGTTGTAACAACCGGCATACTTGAGACAGCAGTTGCTGGAAGTACTTCTTCTTCTTCAGGAATGTACCAGTACAACATTCCACAAGCAGATAAGGGCAGCATCATCGAGCCCTTTGTCGTAAGTATGGCTCCTACTTATCCAGAGTATTGGATGGGACTGTCATTGCTTGCTATCGGCATGGCTTTGTATTCACTTGGCCGCATGCATCGATCAACGAATAAACGTAAACAGGGTGTGCGTGCATAGGTATTTCAGCCTAACGTTTGCCGTGTGAAGAAATGAGGGATATACGTGCGGATCGGACTTGTTCGTCATGGTCTCACAGATTGGAATGCTGCCGGGCGGATACAAGGTCAGACGGATATTCCTTTAAATGAGGAAGGTCGCAAGCAGGCCGAGCGTCTGGGTAGACGTCTGCAGTCCGAAGACTACCACTGGGATTATATTGTTACAAGCGGTTTATCACGGGCTCAGGAGACAGGCGAGATCCTGTCGAGGCTGCTTCAGGTACCAATGCTTGAACCGGATGCACGCTTGAAGGAAAGAGGCTTCGGTCAGATCGAAGGGCTTACATCGGAGGAAAGAGTTACACGCTTCGGGGAGTCGTGGGACACGCTCGATTTAGGGCAGGAGCATATCGCGGATATTCAGGCACGTGCCATGGCTTTTTTGCAGGATTTATGGTCTTCACATGGGCAAGAAAATGTGCTTATTGTGACGCATGGCGCACTTCTTGCCAATCTGTTAACTGCGTTATTCCAAGATAAGTACACGGAACGAATCGGTAATCTGTCGTTGACCATTCTGGAGCAGCAGGCTGATGAATGGATTCCAATCTTATATAATTGCACAAAACATTTGTCTATGGACACTGCCGAACAATCTGAGTGATAAAACTCAGGTTGTTTTTTTTATACTAAGTTTCCAAGAGTAAAAGCCATAAACAATGCAATAACTCTTCTTTTCTTCTGATCGACCAGGTTCAGGCATAGAATGAGATAAATCAAAAAAAATCGCTAAAAGAGGTTTAGATTGTGGAGAATCCGTCAACGATGTTTACAAAACCACACTGTTACAGGCTTTAATCAGCAGCCGTAAGCAGTGAAGGGGCGAGGCGATGGACCCATGAATCTAGCAGATATGCTGACTTTTGCTGATATTGGCCAGTTAAATCGAATAGCAGATTACTATCAATGTGAATGTAAGCCCAATTCCAAACATGAACTCATCCAGAGCATTCTCACTACATTGGGCAGCAAACCTTTCTTTGAGAACCAGGTACGGCAGCTAACCCAGGCAGACCAACGGTTTTTGAATAACCTGTTATTTGATCCCCGCCAGTATTATGGCATGGAAGAGCTCATCGCCATAGCCCGTCAATCTATGGACAAGAAGGAGAGTGAAGCTGGTGCGAGTCCGCGTGATCTGATCATTCGTTTTACCAAAAGCGGTTGGTTGTTCAGTGGCACAACGCAGCAGACAAGATACCTCTATCAAGTGCCTCAAGATTTGAAGTTAAGGTTCAGAGATGTGTTATCAGCACATTTACGAGCAGGCATCACCAAAACGTCCGAGCCAGCCATGTATCGTGAAGAATATCATCTAATGGCCGAGGACCTTAAGCTCTTTCTGAGATTTGTGCAGCAGCATGAGATCGCAGTCAATGCAGAAGGCATGATGTACCGCCGTTCGCAGCAGCAAGTGATGGAGCATCTGCATATCCCCGAAGAACTGGTTGGCAAAGGCGGCTGGCGATTCGGATATGGCCGCTCGTTCAAGGACTATCCTGACCGCTTTGCGCTGGTGTATGATTACGCATTTCATCACCGGCTCATTCGGGAAGATCAAGGGTTTCTAAGGATGACAGCAGCGGGAGAAGAAAAGCTGAATGCGGATAAAGCGGCCGAAATGATACAGCTTTTTCGGTTTTGGTTAAGACTTTATAAAGGCGCTGTTCCAAACTTGTCGTCAATTGTGTATTGGACGGGGGAGTGTGCCGCTGATTGGTCTACAACCGAATCTCTCTTTCAGCAAATTGGACCGTTCATTCAGCCCTTCTACTACGATACAGCGGAAGATATCTATGACAAGCGAGTCATCAAAATGATGTTACATCTCGGTTTGGTTCGTGCTGGTGAGCATGAGCAAGGAAGAACGGTGCAGATGACAGCCTGGGGTTCGAAACTTGCGGCTTCCTGCCGTTCCATCTCGGGAGATGTCAAGCCGATTCTGTTTGACAAGTGAGGGACAAGTTGTTAAAATCACTCCCAAATTAAGGAGTGATACGAATGATAATTTCTTATCAAGGTAAACAACCACAGTTACATCCTACAATATACATGGCTGAAGGCTCGAAACTGATTGGTGATGTCACTATGGGAGAAGATTCTTCCGTATGGTTCAATGCAGTCCTGCGGGCTGATTTGGCACCCATCAGGATTGGAAAGCGCTGTAATATCCAAGATAACACGGTTGGACATGTTAATACCGATCAGCCCTTAGTGCTCGGAGACGATGTTTCCGTAGGACATGCTGCCATCATTCATGGCTGCAGCATTGGCACAGGATCATTGATCGGCATGGGAGCCATTCTGCTGAATGGGGCTGAAATCGGTGAATTTTCACTAATCGGCGCCGGCTCTGTGGTTACTGAAAATAGTAAAATTCCGCCCTATACTCTCGCTTTGGGCACACCCGCCAAAGTTATTCGAGAATTGACTGAAGCTGATCTGCAGCGAATGTCGAAAACTACACTTGGTTATGTGATCAAAGGAAGAGAATATAGGAGCTCTTAAATCCGTTTTGGAGGTGCATCCTATTGGATAAAATGAAAGTTACGTATGAAGTCATGTTGGGGCTGGCGGCTGAGATGGTCTGGGACGAGGCGCTTCGCAAACAGCGCAGCGAGAAGCTTTATTTGGAAATCGACAAAGCGTTGGCTACCGGAGACGAAGTAGCTTTCCGGAGTCTGACGGATGAACTGAGGACGATCAATTAAGAGATCAGCGAATGGTAAACATAGAGTGAATGCTGAACTTAAAGGAATGCGCAGCCGCGCGTTCCTTTTTTAATTTGCATGCTGAAAAAAAATGAATATCTGGCTTTATAACATATGCTCATATATAATATGGGAATAAAATGGATAGGAAGGGGATATAGGGAATTGAAATTCAGTGAGATGAATCAGGATAGCTGGGCCGAACTGCAGCTCTATCTGGATACATGCCTTGTTCCGTTCACGGCTATGAGCGGTCAACAATCCCCAGTCGAAGCGACTGAAGCATTGGAGAGGCTGAGAGATTTTTTAGACACAGTAGAGATTCCGTTCAAAGGCAGAATTATGACATATCCGGCCTATCATTACATAAGTGCAGAAATGTCAATGACATTAAATACCTTGTCGTCTGAACTGAAAGCTTCGGGTTTCAAATATGTGGTCATCATGTCAGCAGACGGATCTTTTGCGGACATGCATATTCCGAATGCAGATTTGTTATTGAGTCAACGGGACCTTCTTCAACAAATGGAAAACGAGTCCATCGCTCGATATGTAGGGGAATGTATTCGCGAACTATGGAAAAAGTGACGTCTTGATGACAAATGTGACAAATTTCCAACAGTTTTTTAACAACGCTTACAATTCAACCTTAAAAATGTGTGACAAATTCTTGACGGTGTTCTAGGGCTACTATATGATTATGTATGTTCTAGTAAGTCGTGGAATTTATGATAATGAAAACGATTGAGAGAGTTGGCTTAAAAGGGGGTTGGAGACAGTATGAGCAGTGAGCATGACCAGCACGAAGCCTCGATGAAACCGCCAAGCAGATTGGAAATGTCACGCAGGCAGTTTTTGACTTACACGCTTGGTGGAGCTACAGCCTACATGGCCGCCGGTGCAATTCTTCCTATGGTCCGTTTTGCGGTGGACCCGATTTTGCAGCACAAGGGAGAAGGAACCTCTGTCAAAGTGGCTGAAATCAGCAAAATTACGAATGAACCTCAAGAATTTACGTTTGAACTGAAGCAGCAGGATGGATGGTATTTGAGCAATGCCTCGCTGGTGGCCTGGATTCGTAAGGACGAACAAGGGAAAATTTATGCGCTTTCCCCGATCTGCAAACATCTGGGATGTACAGTAGGTTGGAATAGCGACAAAAATTATCCGAATGAGTACCATTGTCCATGTCACGGCGCGCACTATGACAAGGAAGGGAAGAATCTTGCCGTAGCCCCGAAACCGCTGGATGAATATGTGGTTAAGGAGGAACAAGGCTGGGTTTATCTGGGCGAGATTGTTCCGAACACCCGAGTGAAATAGGAGGCGTGAACGCAGATGTTTAAAAATGTCTATGACTGGATTGATGAGCGTCTTGACATCACGCCGATCTGGCGGGACGTTGCGGATCATGAAGTGCCAGAGCACGTTAACCCGGCTCATCACTTTTCCGCATTCGTTTATTGTTTTGGCGGATTGACGTTCTTTATTACCGTTATTCAGATCCTGTCGGGGATGTTCCTGACGATGTATTATGTACCAGATATTATTAACGCTTATGCGAGTGTAGAGTATTTGCAAACGAAAGTAGCTTTTGGTCAGATTGTACGCGGTATGCACCATTGGGGAGCCAGTCTGGTTATCGTCATGATGTTCCTACATACGATGCGTGTTTTCTTTACAGGCTCTTACAAGGCTCCGCGTGAAATGAACTGGGTCGTTGGCATGCTGATTTTCTTCGTCATGCTGGGTCTGGGTCTGACAGGATACTTGCTGCCTTGGGATAACAAAGCTTATTTTGCAACAAAAGTAACATTAGAGATTGCCAACACAGTGCCTTGGCTCGGACCAATTATCAAGGAGTTCCTGCAAGGGGGAACAATCGTTGGTGCACAGACACTGACAAGGTTCTTCGCATTGCACGTCTTCTTCCTCCCTGCGGTGCTTCTGGTGCTTCTGGTCGGACACTTTATTATGATCCGCAGACAGGGCATTTCGGGACCACTATAAACGAAAGAAGGGAGGAAACGTAATGGCTCACGGGCACAAGAACAATGATGAGGAAAAGGTTATCTTTGTCGGTGATTCACGCGTCCGCAAGGGGGCGGGGTTTATCACTCCACCTGACTACACGGCATATCCCGGCAAATCGGAAGCATTTATTCCGAACTTCTTGTTGAAGGAGTGGATGGTAGGTGTCGTTGTTCTGGTCGGCATTCTGGTGCTGACCATATCAGAACCTGCACCTCTCGGCTATCCGGCCAATCCAAGTGCATCGGTTATTCCGATGCCAGACTGGTACTTTTTATTCCTGTATCAGTATTTGAAATATCCTTACGCATCCGGAGATTATGTCCTGCTGGGCGTGCTGGGTGTCAGTGGTGTTGCTTTTGGGGCATTGCTGCTGGCTCCCTTCCTGGACACGGGAAAAGAGCGTCGCTTCTACAAACGGCCGATTGCATCTGCTCTAATGTTTCTGTCTGTAATTTCGGTGTTCTATCTCACGAACGTAGCCTGGACTCACTACAAGCATGAGCTTGAAGCGTCAGGTCAGAAGCCGGAGCATATTCAGCGGGAGGAAGAAGCTCTTGAGAAACATGAGCAAGGCTTGCCTACCTCCAATGCGCCAGGACAGCAGCAGGAGGAAGTTGCGATTGTTGACAAGGATGACCCGGCAATGGAAACGTACAAAAAAGCCGGATGTATTGGCTGTCACGCAGCTGATATGAAAGGTCAGGGCAATGCGCCTTCTCTTCGAGGCGTTGGCGACAAACATAGCCAGGAAGAGATCGTGACGATTATTAAAGAAGGTTACAATGGAATGCCTCCAATGTATGACCAAGCTGTAGCTCAAGGTGTTACGGATGAGGAGATCACTCATCTGGCCGAATGGCTTGCGAAACAGAAGGCAGAACAGTAAAATCAAATTAATGAAAAAACCTGATCGTTCATCGATCAGGTTTTTTTGAAGCCTTTTTTTGTTGAAGAACGGCATGCGGTTATTTTGAAGAAGAAAGAAGGAGCGGTGCGCGTGGCTTTATCGTTTTTTTGGAGCAGGGAGTTTCTGACCAATCGCTATTTCCTGTGGCTTTTGTTCTGGTGTAATGCGCTCGGCACGGTATACGGTTATATCTGGTACGGAGAACAGATGAAGTGGACACTTGCCCATCAGCCGGCGTGGCAGATCGTATTTGTGCCAGATAGCCCAACAGCAAGCTTGTTTTTCACATTAGCGCTGTTATGGGTACTTTATCCGGTCAAGTCGGTAGTCCTTCAGCGAATCGGACATGTCATTCAGGCTCTTGCGGTTGTAACCTCTGTAAAATACGGAGTATGGGCCGTGGCTGTTATTTTTGCAGGCTGGTTTCAAGGAGGGGCACAGCACTGGCAGGACTGGATGCTGATTGCCTCTCACAGTGCGATGGCTATTGAAGCCCTGATTTATGTGCGTTTCTTTGGCTTTCGCTGGTTAGCATTGATTGTAGCTGGTCTCTGGACACTGCTGAACGATACAATGGATTATACATATGACATCTATCCATGGTTGCCCGCAACGCTGTACAATCATGTGGATGGTGTGCGTGATTTCACCTTTACGCTAACGTTGATCAGCATTTTATTGGGATGGCTAAGCTTAAAGCAAGCAAGGCGTACATGATTTCAAATTGTGACCTATAAAAAACCGTCTCCTTTCGAATGATGGGTTGTGCCTCCCATCTGACCAAGGAACGGTTTCTTTTAATTTTAACAGTTTAACATAGCGTTCTATATCCAATTTATGACCTATGGGACATGGGATGGGCTTCTTTTTTGTCTAATTTGTGTCTATATTGTGCTGTCCTATGGCTCGAAAATGAAGGTGGTCGATTCGCAATGGATTATAATAATGATTGTAATTAATTCCTTTTAATGTTTTATGCGAAGGGGGTGGCCTGAGTTCTGATTAGGGTTTCTGGAATCTCATACTAACCGAAAAGAAAGGTGGACATGTAAAATGAACAGAACAAGATTGTTAAGGAGTCTTACCATTTTTTTGATAACGCTTTCTATTTCATTCCACACGTTCTATGTGAGTACAGAAGCCGCATCAAAATTATCTCCTTCTCAGGATTATGTTCTGAAAATGGGTAAGGGCTGGAATGTGTTCAATACTTATGACAGTTTTAGAACGGATGACTTCTCGCTTTCGGATGAAACCTCATGGGGGCAGCCAAGAGTAACTCAGGAGTTGATATTGGCTGCCAAAGCTAAAGGGTTTGACAGTATTCGAATTCCGATGACTGCATACACAAGGTACACGCTAGGGGCAGATGGACACTATGTTATTAATGCCGAGTGGCTAAACAAATATAAGCAAGTGGTTGATTGGGCAGTTGATGCTGGCTTTTACGTCATGATTAATCTTCATCATGATTCCTGGTCGTGGCTTTCAGCATGGGATGGAAATAAGGAATCTGAGGAATATAAAAGATTTGTGGATTTGTGGACACAGCTTGCAAATCACTTTAAAGATGAACCTCATAAGGTCATGTTTGAAACAATCAATGAGCCTTATTTTGAGAGTGATTCAGGCATGATCACCAAACAAGATAAATTGAATCAAATCAATCAGGCAGCTTATGATGTCATTCGCAGCACAGGCGGAAAAAACAATACAAGAATGATCGTTGTCCCAACTTATTCTACAAGTGCAGACGTTCAACATGCAGATGCAGCCTATCATTTTATTGCAGGGTTGAATGACCCGAATATAATTGCCACAGTGCATTTTTATAGCGACTGGGTATTTAGTGGAAACTTGGGGATTACCGGATTTGACGAACCGCTCTATGAAGGCAGGATGGATACCGCAAGAGGCAATGTGGATTTGATGTTTGAAACACTTAACAACACATTTATCTCCAAAGGGGTAGGTGTGGTTATTGGTGAATACGGCTGGTTGTCCCCGGACGAAGGAGCTGCAAAAATGCAGTCGGGTGAGAAGATAAAATATCTTGAATATCTGAATCACAAGGCATCGCAAAACGGTGTGAGTTCAATGGTCTGGCCAGGTCCATTTTCACGACTTCCCTCCTTCGATTGGCATCCGGAATTCGGAGCCGCAATTCAAGCAGCGAATCAGAAACAGCGTTCCTCATATTCCACAGGTTTGAATGAACTCTATTTCGAGCAGCCGGTTCAAGAGGATATTCAAATTCAGCTTACGATGAATGGTAATACCTTCAAACACATTGAGGGAGTGAATCCACAACATTATTCCTTTAATTCGTCAACTTCAACACTTACGATCTCGAAAAATTTTATAAATGAGAAATTCAATCAACATGCAAATGGCGTTATTGCCGATCTGGTCTTTGTGTTCTCGAAAGGTGCGGACTGGCATCAGTATTTCATTCGATATTCAACTCCGGTGTTTGGAACGGCTTCTGGAAACATAACCGAAGGTATTCATATTCCGGTGGAGTACAGCGGTGCAAAAGTTAGAAGAGCTTCTCTGCTTGATACATCCGGCAAAAGAGTAGGTGGGAATTCCTGGTTTCCATATATGAAGTTTGGCAGCGATTTCACAGCGGACTACAACAATGGATCACTTGGCCTCCTGAAAGATGCCTTTGACAGTTCTGTTCCAAACGGAGCTCTTATTCTGAAGGTTGAGTTCTATCATGGTCAAATCATGAAGTATGCCCTGCAGAAAAGCGGAAATACGTTAACAGGATTAGGTATAGTTTTCTAACGTAAGGATTGTATGCCTTGACGTTGGGGCTTCTTCTCATTATTTTCACATGATGAAGGATAAGCCCCTCCCTTTCGCTGCAGGCTGTGTTCCCGAATAAGCAGGTGTTTCAGTATGATTTTTTGCATGTTCTAATGAACACCGCTTGGCCATACATTGATGGTGGGAGGGATGTCCATGAAGAGAAGATGCATTAGTAAAGCGGGATTTCTGGCCGTAACGCTCATGGCTCTGCTGCTTTGGACGAATGTAACTAATCAAGTATCTGCGCAAAACGATGAATCCAGTCCGAACAGGAATCAGGAAGTGTCCTCCAAGTATACGATTGCACAACTGAACGAAGAGGCCGCTGTATTGTATCGCCGAGCGCTGGAAAATAATATCGAGGAAGTGCGCGCAAGCATTTTGCGCATCAGCAGCAGCTTGCAGCATATCTCGTTTGAAGGTCAAACCTCGGTTGAGGGCATTCATGCTTTATCTGAAACAATAGTCGAAGTCAAAGAGGCTGCGGTCAAACTGCAGGCGGATAAACAGCTGCTTCTGGAGTCATCGGCCAAGCTCAGGCTTGCCGCGGACAGTTTAGCTCACCCGGTGAAGCCGCTTTGGCTGCAGTATTATAAAATCATGAAGGATGATCTGGACGCGTTGTCACTCGCAGCTAATCAAAACCAGAACGCGACCACGCTCGCGAGTCAATATCTGGTACTTGAGCAGCATTATGAAACGATCCGGCCGGCTGCGATGATTCGTCTGGAGCCGCACCAGATTGCACAGGTAGATGCATGGCTCTCCCATATCAAAGGGCTGACACAGGCAAAGCAGCCTGATGCTGCGCAGCTGAGAAGCATGACTGCTCACGGAGAAGAATTGGTGAACCAGCTGTTTGGACGTGAGAAGGATGAGAGTGCATTTGTTCCTTTTGTACAGGGGCCTGACCGCAGGGTCGCGGGACTGGTGATCAGTTCGGTCATTGTCGCTGCGCTCAGTTATGCGGGATACCGCAAATACCGTGCACAGCAGCAGGATATTTTTACATATCGACGTTAATAAAAAAACCTCTCAACGCAAGCAGCCAGATTCATGGCTATACATGCGGAAAGAGGTTTTCCTTATATGTTTTACATTCCGAAAACGGGTGTCAGCTTTCCTTGAAACCTTCGCCATGTACATCATGTACATCGCTGATAATGACAAAGGCTCTTGGGTCGATCGAGCGCACAATGGTCTGAAGTCTGCGGAACTCCTGTCTGGAAATAACACAGTATGCCATATGTTTGGCTTGTTTGGAATAAGCTCCGATAGCGGGAATCAGTGTAACACCACGGTCCATATCTTTGGTGATCTGCTCTGCAATCTGCGGGGCATGGTCGCTGATGATCATAAACGCACGGGCAGAATAAGCGCCTTCCTGAATGAAGTCGATTACTTTGGACGCAATAAATACGGCTACCAGTGTATAGAGAATTTTTTCCTTGGGAATGTAGATGAGTGAAAGCCCGATAATGACAAAGTCGATGCCTAACAGCACACGTCCCATACTCCAGCCATATTTGCGGTTCAGAATACGTGCAATAATATCAGATCCGCCTGTAGTGCCTCCCCAGCGAAAAACGATGCCAAGGCCGGCTCCAAGGGTTACTCCTGCATACAAAGCGGCCAAGAGAAGGTCGTTTTCGGTATGTAACGGTTCAATCCAGCCTTGATGGATCAGCTTCTCAAAAAGCCATAGAAATGCCGTCAGCGCGCCGACCCCGATGCCGGTGTAAATCATCTGTCTGCCGCCCAGCACTTTAAGGCCAATGAGAAACAGCGGCACGTTCAGAATCAATGTTGTCAGTGAAGGAGAAACCCCGAAGGCATAGTTGATTAATACGGTTACCCCGGTAAGTCCGC
Organism: Paenibacillus sp. JGP012; assembly: GCF_014203995.1. Lineage (NCBI taxonomy): Bacteria > Bacillati > Bacillota > Bacilli > Caryophanales > Paenibacillaceae > Paenibacillus > Paenibacillus sp. JGP012. The sequence goes on from NZ_JACHKG010000015.1 coordinate 53,941, forward strand.
CCTCCATCAGCTGATTGGGGATAATAAAATAGAGAAGCCCGAAAGCATACAAGGCTGTACCCAGCAGAATGGGCAGTACGAGCTTTAGTTGAACCCATGTTTTGGCAGTGCTCATAAGATCCCTCTCTGTACATGAATTAGAATGTGCAAGCAATCATTCCCACATTAGTATACCTGTTTCTTCAATCTTTAAAAATGGTTTGTTCAAGAGCTTGAAAATGGAATTATGCAGGACCTTAAAAATGAATTTGTGCCGGATGATGGTGGAAGTGAGCTTCAATAACTGATATTATTAGGAACAAACACGACATCAGAATAGAAGGAGAACCTGCTCTCATGGAGAAAAGTCTGGCGGAAATGCAGCGTGAGGTTGACCTCTATATTTCCCAGTTTAAAGAGGGATATTTCAGTCCTCTGGCCATGCTGGCCCGGATGTCTGAAGAGGTTGGAGAGCTTGCCCGTGAAGTGAATCACGAGTTCGGAGAGAAACCGAAGAAGGCTTCCGAAGCTGCCAATTCGATTGAACTTGAGCTCGGAGATATTTTGTTTATCACGATATGTTTTGCAAACTCGCTCGGTATTGATTTGGCTGAGGCACATGATAAAGTCATGCATAAATTTAATACCCGCGACGCAAATCGGTGGACTCCAAAAAACACCGATTAGGCGTAAATTACATATGCTGTACCATCACCCGCACGGGGAGGGTCAGCTTGATGATGAAACCGGAAGATTATATGCAGCAGGCTTACCGCTGTATATTGCAAAATGATTTTGAGCAGGCCATTCGCTGGTTTGAGACGGCCATTCATGCTCACCCGGAACATGCCGAGTTGTATTATCGCTGTTCCATTACACATGCTCGCAGCAATCATCTGCTGCCTGCACTTGAATACGCCCGCAAGGCAGTGGAGTTATCCGAAGGCGTAGAAGAATATATGCTTCATCTGCAGACACTTGAGGCGAAGCAGCTGACAGTGACGGCCAAAATGCTGCTAGAGCAGGCGGGGAAAGAAACAACCACGCCTTATGTCGATGCCGCTACGCTTCTCAAAGAAGCGGTCAGATTGGACCCGCTGTCGGTGGAAGCTCATGTTATGCTGGCGCTGGCTTGCAGTGATCTGAATGAGTACGAGAGTGCCCTGCAGGCCCTTCAGGATGCCATCCTGCTTGATCCGCAGAATGGGCAGCTGCATCAAATGTTACAGGATACGAAGCAGCGTATGAAATCCATGCAGTAAGAGATCATCACAGTCTGGATTACCGTCTGAGATGATCAGCTGGGTTGAGACGAATACATGAACGAACATAGTGAAGGAGATGCAGCCAAGATGAGTGAAGTGATTAGAGTTGCCGTGATCGGAGCGGCTGGCCGAATGGGCCGTGAAGTGGTGAAGCTGGTACTACAGGACCCGGATCTGGAGCTTGCAGCCGCTGTCAACCGCTCCGGAGCAGGCACGGACGCCGGGACACTTGTAGGATTGCCGGAATGCGGTGTACTGGTAACGGATGATATCGAAATGGCTTTTGCCGAAACCAAACCGCAGGTCATGGTTGATTTTACAGTGCCTCAATTTGCCTTTGCTCACACAGAGATTGCCATTCGTCATGGCGTAAGACCTGTCATGGGTGTTACCGGCTTCACGCCGGAGCAGATCGAACAACTGGACAAGCAGTGCCAGGAGAAAGGCATTGGCGGACTGATTGCGCCTAACTTCTCAATTGGAGCGATCCTGATGATGCGTTTTGCCGCACAGGCGGCCAAGCACATGCCTAACGTGGAGATCATTGAGTATCACGGAGATCAGAAGCTGGATGCACCTTCAGGAACAGCCATCAAAACAGCGGAGCTGATTGCGGCCAATCGTGAAGAAATCCGTCAAGGCAATCCGAATGAGGAAGAAACGATTGAAGGAGCACGTGGTGGATATTACAACGGGTTCCGCATTCATAGTGTGCGTCTGCCGGGTGTATTCGCTCAGCAGGAAGTGGTATTCGGTGATTACGGACAGTCGCTGAAAATACGACATGATTCATATGAACGTGCAGGTTATATGCCGGGAGTCAAGATCGGTGTACAAAAGGTCATGGAATATACGGGTCTCGTATACGGCTTTGACAACTTTATCGATTAGAAGGAAATTTAAAGATAGTCATGTAAAGGAGATCAAGATTGTCATGTTGAAAATCGCATTTATCGCCCATGATCGCAAAAAAGAAGAAATGGTAAACTTCGTGACCGCTTATGAGCCTGTGTTTACGGATCATCAATTATATTCCACGGGCACGACGGGTCTTCGTATTATGGAGGGCACATCCCTGCAGATTCATCGTTTTGAATCAGGACCGCTGGGAGGCGACCAGCAGATCGGTGCTTTGGTAGCGCAAAACGAGATGGACCTGATCATATTCCTGCGTGACCCGCTGATGGCTCAGCCGCACGAGCCGGACATCAATGCGCTGCTCCGCCTGTGTGATGTACAGGGGATACCGCTGGCAACGAATATAGCAACCGCCGAGATTCTTGTTAAAGCACTGGATCGCGGTGATTTTGCTTGGAGAGAGCTGGTACATAAGTACAAGCCTGAGGCTGGAATCCAAACAGGTGATGCTGAATGAGCCTGGATATTCTCATCTTCGGAGCACATGCAGATGATGCCGAGATTGGAATGGCCGGAACGATTGCGAAACATACAGCTGCCGGTTTAAAGGTAGGTGTATGTGATTTGACGCGTGCGGAGATGTCCTCCAATGGCACAGTCGAGCGCAGAACCGAGGAAGCGGAGCAAGCCTCCCGCGTCCTCGGTCTTTCGTGTCGGACCAATCTCGGCTTGCCAGACCGCGGACTTTATATTACACCTGAACAGGTACAAGCGGTTACTGCGGAGATACGCAAACATGCACCGCGCATCGTTTTTGCTCCTTATTGGGAGGATCGGCATCCCGATCATATCATGTGCAGTAAACTTGTTCAGGAAGCGTTATTTAACGCAAAGCTACGAAATTACTTGCCGGATATGCCTGCTGTGCAAGTAGAGGCAACATATTTTTATTTTATTAACGATATCGGTCCTACGGATTTGATTGTGGATATTACGGAACACTATGAACAGAAGGAAGCATCGCTTCGCTGTTATCGCTCCCAGTTTGAGCAGGGTGAAGGCATTGTTTCTACGCCGCTGAATCAAGGTTATATCGAACGGGTGAGAGCTCGTGATTCCTTGCTTGGACAGCGCAGCCTGATTTCATTTGCGGAAGGTTTTGCCACGAAAACACCGTATGTTGTGACACAGTTTGGGGTTTGAAGCCAGAGGAAATTTGTATATAAAGATATAAGTCCATTTATACACACAATATAATTAACAATTAACGGATTAGAATATCTAATTTTCCGTTGTTTGATATCAACCTGCACGAAGCGGGAGATCAAAGGAGCGTCCAACCGGATGGATCAAAAGCTGAAAATCGGAATTACCTGTTATCCGTCTCTCGGAGGTTCTGGGGTTGTCGCAACGGAACTCGGCAAGTTATTGGCTGAGCAGGGACATCAGGTTCATTTTATTGCAAATAGTATTCCTTTCAGACTAGGAAAATTCCAGAAGAACATTTTTTATCATGAAGTTGAAGTGAATGATTATTATGTGTTTCGTTATCCGCCGTATGACCTTTCTTTGGCGACCAAGATGGCACAGGTGGCGAAGGCGCAGCAGCTTGATCTGCTGCATGTCCATTATGCGGTGCCGCATGCGGTATGTGCTTTTCTAGCAAAACAGATGGTCGGGGACAACCTGAAAGTTGTGACTACACTTCATGGTACGGATATTACTGTACTGGCTCAGGATGAATCTTTGAAAGACCTGATTCGTCTGGCGATCAATGAGAGTGACGCGGTAACCGCCGTATCCCAGGATTTGATTCGTGAAACGGTCGAGCTGCTGGACATCGAGCGGCCGATTGACCTGACTTATAATTTTATTGACAAGCGTGTGTATTATCCGAGAGATGCGGCGAGTCTGCGTCGTGACTTTGCAACACCTGATGAAAAAATATTGATGCACATCTCCAACTTCCGTCCAGTCAAACGAACGCAGGATGTGGTCGAGGTCTTTCGTCAAGTACAGGAGCAGGTGCCAGCCAAGCTGCTGTTTGTAGGTGAGGGGCCGGATTTGCCTAAAATTCAATGTAAGATTAAAGAACTCGGCTTGAGTGACAAGGTTCACTTCCTCGGCAGACAAGATGATATCGCTCAGGTGATATCCATGGCTGACATTTTGATGCTTCCGTCTGAAAAGGAAAGCTTTGGCCTTGTGGCACTCGAAGCTATGGCATGTGGCGTACCCACGATTGGTTCACAGGCTGGAGGTATTCCAGAACTTGTGCTTCACGGCAAAACAGGATTCCTCTCACCGATCGGAGATACGAAGTCTATGGCGGAGAACGCGATACGTCTGTTGACGAACGAGCGTCTGGCTGCGGATATCAGGGAAGCTTGTCTCCAGCGGGCGCATCATGATTTCTGTAATGACTCTATTCGTCACAATTATGAACAAATATACTATCGTGTGCTTGGGAGAGAAATTCCCAGTTTGAATCCCGTATGCGGGTAAGCCTCGGGGACCACAGCAGGTAAGAGAAGAGGTGATATATGGTGGTTCAATGGACACAAGCAGATGATGAAATGGCTAAACAAAGTGAGAACGTGCTCATTCGGTTAAACGAAGAGGGTTTCAAGGCTTATTGGGTTGGCGGCTGTGTTCGTGATGAATTAATGGGCCGTTCTGTTGATGATATGGACATTACAACCTCTGCTTCTCCCGAGCAAGTGATGAACATATTTGAAGATTGCATCCCTACAGGGCTGCAGCATGGAACGGTGACGGTTCGCTCAGGAGGCCATTATTTCGAAGTAACCACGTTTCGCACGGAATCCGAATATCACGATAATCGCAGACCTGCGGCAGTACAATTTGTTCAGGATATCAAGGAAGACTTGCAGCGGCGGGATTTTACAATGAATGCTCTGGCTATGGGCGTGGATGGGGTTATCGTTGACCCGTTCGGCGGGCAAACGGATATCAAGCAGAGACTGGTTCGCTGTGTAGGGCTGGCCGGAGAACGCTTTGGAGAGGATGCACTGCGTATGCTGCGCTGCGTCCGCTTCGCTTCGGTATTTGATTTCAGCATTGCGTTTAATACGTGGAAAGGCTTGTTACACCAGCGCGAATTGCTTCAGCATATTGCGATGGAACGGGTTCGAACCGAGATGGTGAAGATGATGGCTGGTCCTCATCCATTGAAAGGGCTGGCATTGTTAGATCGCAGTCGGGCGCTGGAGCATGTCAAGGCTCCGGTGAATGCGTCCAGATTTAATCAGCGTATGCTGACTGGCCTGGAGCAATTGTCGGAAGATCATATACTGCTCCGCTGGTCGTGTCTGCTGCTTGCAGGTGCTTATGACCGCGAAGAGGCAGACAAGCTATTGCGGCAATGGACGTTCTCTAATGAACAACGAACCCGTATTACCGGGGTTCTTCAGGTAGAGCAGCAGGTCAGTGATTTTGTTGAGCAAAGCGGTGACATCGACTCTCTTCGGGCACATTGGATTGTCACCGTACTCCATTGCGGTGCTCAAGCGGCCAGTGACTGGCTCCAGCTTCAGCAGGTTCTCCCGAAACAGTGGCGAGAAGTCTCGGAGCAGGCATATCTCAGGCTGGATCAAGTTCAGGCACAAGCTGCTGTCTGGACTCAATCCATGCCTGTACATGAGCTGAAGGAATTGCAAATTACCGGAGAACAGATATTGAAGCTGGTGGATCGCAAGGGTGGACCTTGGCTGGGACAGCTGATGAAACATTTGCTGAAAGAGACGGCAATCGGAAATATAATGAATCAGCATGAAGCGTTAAGTGCTGAAGTGAAGCGGGTGGCTATGAATGAGCAAGCATGAAGATTTATTACATATGCTGCTTCATGCTGATGGGGAGTTTGTATCGGGTGAGGACATCAGCAGGCATCTGGCCATTAGCCGAACGGCTGTATGGAAACATGTGAATAAACTGCGTGACCTTGGATACGAGTTCGAGGCTGTTTCACGTAAAGGATATCGCTTGGTCACCAAGCCGGAAAGAATTGATGCGGCAGCACTGCAGCTGGCGCTGAAGACAACCGTATTTGGTCGTAAGGCCGTGATGCTCTCCTCCACGCTGTCCACCCAGGGGGATGTTCAGAAGCTGGCTGAGGAAGGCGAGGCTGAAGGCGCTGTTGTTTTTGCAGAAGAGCAGACTGGAGGGAGAGGTCGATTCGGCAGAAAATGGTTTTCTCCTTCTGGCAAAGGCATCTGGATGAGTGTGCTGCTGCGTCCAGAGCTGGCTATACAGCATACACCGCAGCTAACGCTTCTGACCGGTGTAGCCGTATGCCGAGCTATTCGCGCTTGTACCGGTGCTCAGGCAGGCATTAAATGGCCTAATGATCTGTTAATTGATGGCCGCAAGATGTGTGGTATTTTGCTCGAATCGACGGTTGAGGATCACGAGGTTCGATACTGTGTGGCAGGCATCGGTGTGGATGCGAACTTTGATAAACATGATTACCCGGAAGACTTGCAGCATATTGCTACCTCGCTCAAGATTGAAACTGGACAGCCGGTTGACCGAACCGCGCTTGCTGCCGCCATTCTGACCGAGCTGGAGCATCTCTATTTTTTATATCAAAAAGAGGGGTTTGGTGTTATCGCATCGCTGTGGGAGGCATTGTCGGTATCCTTACACCGCAAAGTGACCATCACGAATCCACATGGAGTGATTGAAGGCACGACAGTAGGGCTTGATCCTTCGGGGGCGCTGGTGGTCGAGAAGCAGGATGGGCAACGTGAGCTCATCGTTTCAGGGGAAGTAAGCTGGAAAAGCTGACATTTTGTCGAACTTTCACAGGTCATGTGAACATTAGACGTGAAGTTTGAGCAGAACTCTGCTATACTGTGTTCGTGAGGCGGTATCGGGTTGTTACAGACCGAGCTGCACTCCGTAGTGCAGTATATCTTTGTTCTGCTTGCTCTGTTTATAGAAGCAGACGGCAATTGTAATTAAAGTAACATATCGACAAAAGTATTGTTGGATTCTGCTCTGAGCCGAAGAGGACCGAGACAGAAGGGACGATCGCAAGTGACTCTTTTTTGACTTTTCGGGACTTTTTAGTGGAAAAACTAAAAGGTTTTTTTTGTTGCGTTTCGATTGAAAAGGGAAAGAGAAAGGGGCACAAGAACATGGCTAAGAAGCAACCACTGAATATTGTGAAAATGAAAAAATACAAGCAGGACGGAATACCGCTAAGCATGATTACGGCTTACGATTATCCGACAGCTCTGCTTGCCGAGGAAGCCGGCATTGATATCATTCTGGTGGGAGATTCCCTGGGGAACGTTGTGCTGGGTTACAATTCCACGCTGCCGGTGACGATTGATGATATGGTGTACCATACCCGTTCGGTTGTACGTGGTGCAGAGAATACGTTTATCGTGGCAGATATGCCTTTCATGACGTATCACGGCAGCATTGACGAAACGCTGAAAGGTGTGCGCCGCCTGATGCAGGAGGGTCATGCGCATGCGGTCAAAATGGAAGGCGGCGTCGAAATCGCAGATACGGTCAAAGCCGTAGTGCAGGCAGGAGTACCTGTGCTTGGACACATCGGTTTGACGCCGCAATCGGTGAATCAGATCGGAGGTTACCGCATTCAGGGCAAGGATGCTGCAGATGCGAAGCGTCTGATGGATGAAGCGAAGGCGCTTGAGGCAGCTGGTGCTTTTGGCATCGTGCTTGAGTTGGTGACGGAAGAGGTTGCTGATGCCATTTCGAAAGAATTATCCATTCCGACCATTGGCATCGGTGCAGGCCGCGGGTGTGATGGGCAGGTGCTCGTTTTCCATGACGTGGTCCAGTATGCTTCGCCTTACACACCGAAACGTTTTGTCAAAACGTACGGCGACGTTGGTTCGATGATTCGCAGCAGCATTGCAGCTTACGTAAAAGAAGTGAAGGATCGTTCATTCCCGGCAGAAGAGCATGTATTCAACGCCGCGGATGGTGTGCTGGATGAATTGTACGGACAACGCAAAGAAAAGGTGGAAATTCGCTGATGAAGGTTATACGCACAATCACAGCATTAAGACAGGAAATTCAGGTGCTGCGCACAAATCAGGCGGGCGGTGCTAGAGAGGCTGTTGTTGGACTGGTACCAACGATGGGATATCTTCACCAGGGTCATGCCAGCCTGATGAAGGCTGCAAGAACACAAACGGACATCGTGGTTTTGAGTATTTTTGTAAATCCGATTCAGTTTGGTCCGAATGAAGACTTCGACAGTTATCCGCGGGATGAGGCAAGGGATGTTGAGACAGCCCGCAATGAAGGAGTCGATATCGTATTTATTCCCTCCGTGGAGGAGATGTACCCACAGCCGACGCAAACGACAGTTTCGGTATCCCGAATCACGGAGCGTTTATGCGGAGCCTCTCGTCCGGGACATTTTGACGGTGTTACGACGGTTGTATCCAAGCTGTTTAACATCGTGCAGCCGCAAAAGGCGTTCTTCGGTATGAAGGATGCGCAGCAGGTGGCGGTCATTGAACAGATGGTCAATGATCTTAATATGCCTGTTGAAATTGTACCTTGTCCGATTGTTCGTGAGGAGGATGGACTGGCGCTGAGCTCCCGCAATGTTTATTTGAGCTCAGAGCTGCGTAAGGAGGCATTAGTGCTGTCTCAGGCACTGCGTGCGGTGCAGGAGGCTGTTGAGGCAAGAAAGGCGGTTACAGCGGCTGACGTTCGTCGTCTGCTGCGTGAGCACATTGGCAAATCTGCTGAAGCCGTTATTGATTATGCCGAGATTCAGGCTTTTCCAAGTCTGGAGCCGCTGCATGACCAGGATGAACTGCGTACCTTCGACGATCTGTTAATTGCACTGGCCGTGAAATTTGGAAAAACAAGATTGATTGATAATATACGTATTCAACATCTGGAGGTGCTGTCCCGTGTTTAGAACTTTGATGAAATCCAAAATCCACCGTGCGACGGTGACGGAAGCGAACTTGAACTATGTGGGTAGCATTACCATTGATGAGGACCTGATGGAGACATCGGACCTGATGGAAAATGAAAAGGTGCAAATTGTGAATAACAACAATGGTGCGCGGCTTGAAACCTATGTCATTCCAGGTCCGCGCGGCAGTGGTGTAATCTGCCTGAACGGCGCGGCAGCCCGTCTCGTACAGCCTGGAGATACGGTAATTATCATTTCCTATGCGATGATGTCTCAGGAAGAAGCGAATACACATCAACCAACGGTGGTATTCGTGGACGGTCAGAACAAACCGGTGCAGACGATGAAAAAGGAAGTGCACGCCACGATTTTGTAATCCGCTGGGAAGGGGAATGAAATCTGCTCATCCAGCAAAAAATGAGTACAGGTCACTGCACTAATCCATTTTTTCAAGGGTGGGGATGCAAGCGATGTTCCAGCATGTTTTCGCCGAGATGAACGACATGTTAGATGAAATTATCAAGAGCTATCCTTCCGCTAAAGGTCTGGACAAACAGGAATTGCAGCAGAAATGGAATTTATTAAAGCGCATGAGTGATGGCGTGCTGGATGAATGGCTGATGTTTGAAGAAAAGATGAGCCAGCTCAGGGAGCAGGAGCTCGAAAAGCCGGCTTCTCTGGAGCCGGAGCAGGAGGCGGTTACTGCTCTTCCCGAGCTTGATCTGGAATGTTTCAGTCGCGGTCAGGGGTACTTCAAGCTGCAGATGTATCCGCAAGCCATTGATCAATTCTCAAGGGTTGTTCACGATTACCCCGAGAGTGCGCTGGCTCGTTTCTATCTGGCACTTGCTCACCTTAATTTAGAGCAGTTATATGATTCAGAAGTCCATTTACAGCATATTATGCTGTTAAACGGTTCTGCGCGGCTCAAAGGCCTGGTATGTAATGTGCTGGGCTGTATTCAAGCCAAGCTTTCGAATCCGGAAGCTGCCTGCTCCTTGTTTGCCCAGGCCCTTCAGCATGACCCGACATTGACCGAACCTCTGTATAACATGGAAGCCTGCAGGCTTAACAGAGGCAAACTGCAATACGCAAATCAGCTGACTGCCCTGAATTAGGGCGTGTCTTGAAATCTGCTTTCTTCAGCGTTTTCAGACACGCCCTAAACGGACATTTGGCGGCAAAAGAACGGTGTTTCCTCCTATGGCATAGCGGCGGGAACACCGCTTTTTTGTCAATTAATTTTCAAATGTCCTTTTTTTTGCTATGCTGTAACATAGACTGGAATGGAAGGGACCGTATATTGCAATGAAATTTGCCGTTTTGGATTTCGAAACAACCGGCACGCAGTCCGACGGTGAAATTATACAGGCCGGACTTGCCATCATAGATCATGACTACAGCATAACTCAAATATATAGTTCTTATGTAAATCCGGGTGTGCCCATTCCTCCTTTTATTACGGGGCTGACCGGAATTACAGAAGACGATGTCGCGGATGCTCCTTCACTCGAAGAGATGATGATGGAGATGGTGCCGCTTCTTGACGATGTGGTGCTTGTGGGCCATAACGTTGCCTTTGATTTTCATTTTTTGCAGAATGCGTTGGATCGGTGCGGTTATTTGCCTTTTACAGGCCGTATTCTGGATACGATCGACTTTCTGAAAATTACGTTTCCTTCTCTGGGATCGTATCAGCTCGGTTACGTGTCAGCCGAGTTCGGATTTCAGCATGACCGTCCACATCAGGCGGACAGCGATGCACTTGCAACAGCTTATGTGCTGCTCAAGTGCCTGGATGAGCTTAGAGAGCTGCCTTTAATAACAATTCAGCGGCTTAGTGATCTGTTTGCGCCAGAGGATAGTGATCTGGGCTGGTTTTTGGACGGGCTGCGCAGCGAGAAGGAAGCTGAGCCAATACAAGACCTTGACGGGCATACGTATTATCGTCAGCTGGCGCTTAACGTCAGCGATTGGACGGAGATTGGAGCGCCTCGCGATGAGCGGGAAGCGAATCCGCTGGACGGGGTAAGCTTTGATCAGTTTATGGATCAGGTGAGAGCGAACCTCAAAGATACGCTGGAGCATTATGAAGAGCGTGAAGCACAGACACAGATGTTCAGCAGTGTACGACAGGCGCTGGATGAAGAGAAACATCTTCTTCTGGAAGCTGGAACGGGCACAGGGAAGTCACTGGGGTACTTGCTGCCGGCTATTTATGAAAGTGTTAAACAGGAGCAGAAGGTGATGGTGAGCACTCACACCATCAATTTGCAGGAGCAGCTGCGTGAGCGGGATATTCCCATGCTGACTCAGGTGGTGCCATTCCCGTTCAAGGCAGCTGTCTTCAAGGGCAGAGGGCATTACCTGTGCCTGCGCAAGTTCGAACACAAAATCAACAAACGTGAATTTGCTACGCCAAAAGAGGATTATTTCACAGCCGCTCAAATGATTGTATGGCTCACACAAACGGAAACGGGGGATGACGAGGAACTAAACCTCAGCGCACGTGGTGGCGACTTCTGGGAGACTGTTCAGAGCGAATCTGAATCATGTCTTGGCAGATCCTGTCCGTGGTTCCGCAAATGTTTCTATCATCGTGCCAAGCATGAGGCCGGGCTTTCGGACATTGTGATTACCAATCATTCGAAGCTGTTCACAGATGTGAAGGCTGCTCACCAGCTTTTGCCAGCATATGAAAGCCTGGTTATTGATGAGGCCCATCACCTGGAGGATGTTGCGGGTAAACATCTGGGTCTTCATATGAAGTATTTTACCCTTGTGCACACACTCACACGTTTGTTCAAGGACAGCCGTAACGGACAGCTTCCGATGCTGCGTTCACAGCTGTCAGGACACGAGAAAGGCGTGCAGTGGGGTTCCATGGTGGATGAGATGTTTCCTCTTGCTGTGGAAGTTAAGGAGCTCTGGGACCGTCTGAGCGACGCTCTGTTCAGCCTGCTTCCTGAACGCAGCGACGCGTCACCAGGCGAGACAGGACAATTCTCCCTGCGACTGAAGGCATCACAAAAGCCTGCGAAGTGGCAGGAGCTGCAGGATCTGGAGAACCAGATCTATGTCACTCTGGGCGATATGGTTCGCAAAGGCGACAAGCTGCTGCTTGAAGTGAAAGAGGATCAGGATGATTATCAGTCTGACAGCCTGATCACAGATATTACCGGACTGTTGAAGGATTTGACGACAATGAAGGAGAATCTGCGATTCTTCATGCGTATGGACGATGCCAAGACAGTGTACTGGATGGAAGCCAGCGGTCAGTTCCGCAGCAAGTCCCTTCAGTTATACGCTGTTCCGGTGGATGTAAGTGCACAGCTGAAAGAGATGTTTTTTGACAAAAAGAAAAGCGTTGTGCTTACATCAGCGACGTTGTCTGTCGACAAGTCCTTCCAGTTTATGATCGAGCAGCTGGGCTTGCAGGAGGCTGCGGACAATAATCGGCTGCTGACCTCCATGCTTCCTTCTCCGTTTAATTATCGTGAGCAGGCTTTGCTGGTGATCCCGCGTGATTTCCCGAGTCTGAAGGGCAGTGTCGGAGATGCACACTTTGTACAGATGCTGGTGCAATCGCTGGCTGAAGCGGCGATTGCAACTCGTGGACGGATGCTGGTGCTGTTCACCTCTTACAAAATGCTTCGCCAGGTATATGATCCGCTCAAGGAGGCCTTGTCGGGAAATGACATTTCTCTGCTGGGCCAAGGGGTGGACAGTGGCAATCGTTCCAAGCTGACCCGAAGATTCCAGGATGCCAAAGCGGCGGTACTGCTGGGTACGAGCAGCTTCTGGGAAGGGGTAGATATTCCAGGCGAAGCTCTCACCTGTCTGGCGATTGTACGACTGCCGTTTCAGCCTCCGAACCACCCGCTACTCGAAGCGAAGAGTGAACTGCTGGTGGAGCAGAAAAAAAATCCATTTATGAAGCTGTCTGTTCCACAGGCGGTCATCCGGTTCAAGCAGGGATTTGGGCGACTGGTTCGTACCGGCAAGGATCGGGGTATTGTCATCGTGTATGATACCCGTGTGATCGAGGCCTACTACGGCAAGTATTTCCTGTACTCACTGCCTGGACCGAAGATGGAACATATGCTTACAGAACAGATGGTACCGCGTATTTCCGAGTGGCTGGATCAACCTGCCGAGTAGCAAAAATATTCATTTTTTGTAAGCTATGGCATTGCATTGTGCTTTAACATGGCGTTACACTCGAAAGAGACTTTACAGGCAGAACATCATGGACTTATAAATTTAACTTGCAGGGCATTCTGTATATATATAAATAATGCAGCTATGCATAGGTAGATATACAGAATGCCCATCTTTTCAATATGTATTTTGATATCGCAGCATTATTTATAATTTTATCGTGGCAATGGTAAGGGGGAGCAATAAATGAAATCGGATAAAATTTCAGAAGCAGTAGTAAGACGTCTGCCTGTGTATTTGCGTTATTTGAATGAACTCGTGCAGCGTGAGGTGACAACGGTTTCCTCGCAGGAGCTTGGACAGCGCCTTGACTTGAATCCGGCCCAGATTCGCAAAGATCTGGCTTATTTTGGTGACTTTGGCCGTAAAGGCATTGGATATGATGTTTCTTACTTGATTGAGAAGATTCGTCACATTCTGAAAATAGACCAACAGATCAATGTGGCTCTGGTTGGAGCCGGTAATCTTGGACATGCGTTGTCGAATTATAATGCGTACCTCAAGGACAATATGAAGATTGTAGCTATCTTTGACGCATATGGTCCGAAAATCGGCAGCAAGATCAACAGTCTGACGGTCAAACCGATGGAAGAGCTGACCGAGGCGGTACAAAAAGATAACATCCGCATCGGCATCATCACGGTTCCTGATACAGAAGCTCAGAACGTCGCTGACCAGCTGATTGAGTCGGGGATTGAAGCCATTCTCAACTTTGCACCAACCATTCTGAAAACACCTCCGCATGTACGTATCCATCATGCTGATTTTACAACAGATTTGCTGAGCCTGGCTTATTACTTGGAGAACGGGAAGGACGAGGAGCAAGATGACAACAACGAATAAATGGGTAATTCACAACGGGAAATTTGCTGTAAACGAAGGTTCCAACTGGACAGTAGTGCAAGGATATATGGTTGTTGAGGATGACAAGATTGTGCATATTGGTGAGACGCTGCCGGAAGGAAACGAGCATCTGACTAAAGTGGATGGAAAAGGGCTCCTCTTCCTGCCGGGTCTGATCAATACGCATGGTCATGCAGCGATGTCACTGCTTCGCGGCCATGGCGATGATCTGGCATTGCAAGTGTGGCTGCAGGAAAAAATGTGGCCAATGGAAGCCAAAATGACTTCCGAGGACGTGTATTGGGGAGCATCGCTTTCCGTGCTTGAGATGTTGAAAGGCGGCACAACAGCATTTCTGGATATGTACGATCATATGGATCAGGTCGCAAAAGTGGTGGAACAGTCCGGGGCAAGAGCTGCGCTTGCGCGTGGTGTAATCGGACTTTGTTCGGAAGAAGAGCAGATGCGCAAGCTGGAAGAGTCTGCAGCATTTGCACGTGAGTGGAATGGACAGGCGGGTGGACGCATCACAACCGTAATTTCTCCGCACGCACCCTATACTTGTCCTCCAGACTACATAGAGAAGCTGGTACAGGTTGCACATGATCTGGACCTGCCGCTGCATACACACATGTCAGAAACCTTACGTGAAGTTGAGCAAAACGTAACAGATTATGGTCTGCGTCCAGTGGCACATCTGGAGAAACACGGCTTTTTCTCCCGCCCTTCTCTGGTAGCTCATGCGGTGCATCTGAACGATGAAGAGATCGAAATTTTGGCGCGTCATGATGTTGCCGTATCTCACAATCCGGGGAGTAATCTGAAGCTGGCCTCCGGGGTAGCGCGTGTTCCAGCGCTGCTAAAAGCCGGAGTGACGGTATCACTGGGGACAGATGGCCCTGCGAGTAATAACAATCTGGATATGTTTGAGGAAATGCGGCTTGCAGCCCTTATCCATAAAGGTGTATCCGGCGATCCGACAGCTGTACCTGCTGGTGAGGCGTTGCTGCTTGGAACAGGTTACGGTGCGAAGTCTATCTTCCTGAAGGATACAGGGATGCTGCAAGCGGGAATGAAGGCTGATTTTATTGCATTAGATATTGAACAGGCTCATTTCTATCCGCATACCGATCTGATTTCACATACGATATATTCTGCTTCTGCGAAGGACGTGCAGCACGTCTGGGTTGACGGGAAGCAGGTAGTGAAGCATGGTGAATGTTTGACACTTGATGAAGAGCGTATTTTGCGAGAAGCTCAGCAGGCATTTGACCAGCTGCTTGCTCGTTAAGGAATAGACAGGCTGCCGTGTGCAGTTTTTCAAGGAAAGGAAGTTCAGCTCTTGAAGAAAAAAAAGAAGTGGATCTGGATATCGCTGCTCATCCTCGTTCTGGTTTTGTTTGGACTTCAGCAATATTATGTCTACGTTACACAGGATCAGCGCCAGGAGGAAGCACTGGCGATTCAGGCGGCGAAGGACCAGCTCGGCATCACATCACCGGATGAGCTCCGCAAATACGTCTGGGGCGAAAAAGAAGGCGATGACAATATCTATTGGACGATGACGGCCAAAAATAAAGATAATCAGGATATCCTGGTATGGGTGAAGTTTGATATGAATAATCAGCCTGTGCAAGGTACGGGCGGGGTTCACAGTGAGCTGTTGCAGAACGGGATGTCTGAAACACAAATTCGCAGTCGCTTCGAATCTGATGTGCCTGGCGGCGAGATTAAACGGATCATGCCCGGAGTGGTGAATAATATTTACGTTTGGCAGGTATATTACAAAGCGGATACACACAATTATTATCGGTTTTACCGATTCAGCACTGGGGAGCAGGTGGACCTGGTGTATACAGTTCCTAACAGCTAGCCAAGAAACCGGCAGTCGATACATCGACTGAACCGGTTTTTTGGCATGTTCATGATATTAAATGCTGTCAAAATAGCTTATTTTAAAGTTTAATAGTGTTAATCGATGATATTCATGAAACTTTTAATATAGTTAAATTTAATATTTTATTCATATTTTCACCTTCGATATTGTATATACGATGTGATATACTCAAATATGTACTGAAGTTAACAAATAACGCAAACAAATCTGCAACAGTTATTGCAGATATCATGTACAGCTAACTATATAGGCCTGTAGATCATGTATAGGCTCATTTTTGGGAGGGGAAATTCAATTGAAGCTGAAAGTAATGCCTATTATTATTACTGCCGTTGTTTCTGCCGTCCTGTTGTTTGGAGGTTGGTTCATATATCGACAAGTCGCTGTACAAAGTCCGATTGAAAAGATGGTTACACAGTATGATGGTGTCAACAGTGCTCAGATAACTATTAACCGCAATGATGTGCATATGAAACTTGATCTGAAACCTAATGTCGATTTAGGCAGACTCGTGCAATACATTCATCGAGAAGGACAGAACCTGATCGGTTCACGTGCACTTAAACTGGACGTCGTGGATCATTCGAACGAAGCTTTGGAGAGCTGGTGGGGCGATGCGATGTTTACAGTCGCTCAAGCGATGGAAAACAAACAATATGCAGAGATTACCCCTACGCTATCGAAGATGGCGACGGGTGGGATCAAAGTTAACACCGCAATGGATGACAACAATGTGTATGTTAGTCTGAGAGACGGAGATGCCAGCAAGTTTATTATCCTGCCGCGTATACCCGGTCAGATAGGAGTGTGGCCTAATGCCTAAATGGACGAAAGAAGCAGCCATTGGATTTGTCCCTGTTTTGATTATTTTTCTTGCATTTATCGGAGTGAATATTGTACCTATTCTTATTGCTGCGCTGCTGGTAGGTGGCTTGTTATTTATGATGCAGATGCGCGGAGGAATTACTGTGGGTGCAGCCCAGGAGCGTAAACGGAAGAAAAAAGGGCCATCCAAGCTGACCTTTGAGGAAATTGGAGGGCAGGATAGCGCCAAGCAGGAGCTAAGAGAAGCGCTGGACTTTCTCATTCGTCATGATGAGATACAGAAGTTTGGCATTCGTCCGCTTAAAGGCATTTTGCTTACAGGCCCTCCAGGAACGGGTAAAACGCTGATGGCGAAAGCGGCGGCACATTATACCGATTCCGTTTTTGTAGCTGCATCAGGTAGTGAATTTGTTGAGATGTATGTCGGTGTAGGTGCCAGTCGTATCCGGGATTTGTTTAAGGATGCCAGAGCGCGGGCGGCAAAGGAAAACAAGGAAAATGCAATTATTTTCATTGATGAGATTGATGTTATTGGCGGTAAACGTGAGGGCGGTCAGCAGCGTGAGTACGACCAGACATTAAACCAGCTGCTGACAGAGATGGACGGTATATATACCTCCGAGACACCTCGGATATTGCTGATTGCAGCGACCAACCGTAAGGAAATGCTGGATAGTGCGTTGACACGTCCTGGGCGTTTTGACCGTCATATTCAGGTCGATCTACCGGACAAAAAAGGCAGAAAGCATATTCTGGAGCTGCATGCGGTGAACAAACCTTTAACTCAGGGTGTTAATCTGGATAAGATCGCTGAAGAGTCATATGGCTTCTCAGGCGCGCAGTTGGAAAGTGTGATGAACGAGGCTGCCATCTATGCGATGCGTGAGGACTTGACCAATATTGAACAGCGTCATTTGTCGCTTGCGATTGATAAAGTGATGATGGGTGAGAAAACGGATCGTGAATCGAGCGTCGAAGAGAAAAAGAGGGTTGCGATTCACGAACTCGGTCATGCCATAATGGCAGAGCTTGTGCGCCCGGGAAGTGTTAGCCAGGTAGCTCTGAGTCCGCGTGGACAGGCTCTTGGGTATGTGCGCCACAATCCGCAGCAGGAACAATTTCTGTATACGAAGCGTTTTCTGGAGGAGCAGATTATGATTGCTCTCGCTGGTGCAGCTGCTGAAGAGATGTATTACGGCGGGCGTTCCACAGGTTCACGTAACGACTTTGAGCAGGCGACCAATGTTGTTCAGACGATGATGGCTTCCGGCTTGACCTCGCTCGGCATCGTAAACATGGATATGGTCACGACGGAAGAGCTGATGCGTGAGAACAAAATGATCTTGCAGGAGCTGATGGAGCAGACCAAACGCCGGCTTGAGGAGCAGCGGACAATTTTCGACAATTCGCTTGATATTCTGATGCGTGAGGAAGTTCTATCAGGAGAACAATTTCGTTGTCAATTTCGTGACAGCGCCCGTTTACCAGCATAATTTCTTTATGCTGGTTATTTTTTTTTACATTTCACTCGTGCTAAGATATTATTAGTTGTTGGGTCGAAATTTGTAATTTTCGGCGAACAGGGTACAATAGAGAAATAGAGAACCGAAAGGATGGAGCAGAACCATGTTTTTCAAAAAAATAGGAGTTGTCGGCGGCGGCACGATGGGTCAAGGTATTTCCCAGATGCTTGCAGCCAAAGGACTTGATGTGCTTCTGGTGGAGCACACAACACAAAAGCTGGATCATGCGTACAATATGATCGAGACCAATCTGGATAAACAACTGGAGAAATGGGCGATTACGAAGGCAGAGAAGAAATTGATTCTCTCCCGGATTACCAAAGTAGGACATCTTGCTGAACTGGGCTCTTGTGATATGGTTATCGAAACCATTACAGAAGACCTGGAAGCGAAAAAGAAAGTCTTTCATCAATTGGATCAGGTTTGTCCAAGCAATGTAATTCTGGCAAGTAACACTTCCACGCTGAGTTTGACCGAGCTTGCAAGCTCGACCAAGTATCCTGAGCGTGTTATTGGTATGCACTTTATTCACCCGGTATCCCGGGTTGATCTTGTTGAGATTATTCGCGGACTCAAAACGTCGGATACAACTTTCGAAGAAACTCGTCGTTTCGTTGAAGAGGTTGTAGACAAAAAAGGTGTTATGATCTATGAATCCCCTGGTTTCGTTACTTCTCGTCTGATCTGTCTGCTGATTAACGAGGCACTTCATGTTCTGCAAGAAGGTGTGGCTTCTGCAGAGGACATTGATGATGCAATGCGTATCGGATATAACTTCCAGCATGGCCCGCTTGAGATGGCTGACCGTTTCGGACTTGATTCCGTTGAGGCAGCACTTGAAAGAATGTTCCGTGAGTTCGGAGAATTGAAATACCGTCCTTCTACCGTTCTGAAAAAAATGGTGCGTGCAGGTCATCTGGGCGCGAAAACAGGAGAAGGATTCTTCAAGTACGACAAGGATGGTGACCGGCTGTGAAAGTACTCGTAATTAATGCGGGAAGTTCCTCGCTTAAATATCAATTGTATAACATGGAAGATGAATCTGTACTGGCGAAAGGTCTGGTGGAGCGGATCGGGATGGACTCCTCCATTCTGACGCATAAACCGACTGGCCGTGAGGAGATTACGGAAGTTAGCGAAATTCTTGAGCATACTACCGCAATTCGTAAAGTCATCGACATTCTGACGCATAAAGAGAATGGTGTACTGGATTCTGTTAGCGAAATTCAAGCAGTTGGGCATCGTGTTGTACACGGTGGTGAAGCATTTAAAGCATCCGCGCTGGTGGATGATGCAGCCAAAGCTGAGATTCGCCGTCTGTTTGACCTGGCGCCACTTCATAACCCTGCTGCTATGATGGGTATCCGTGCGGCTGAATTGAATATGCCGGGTGTACCTCAGGTTATGGTGTTCGATACAGCGTTCCACCAAACCATGCCTGAGCATGCATACTTGTATGCAATCCCGCGCGTACTTTACAAAAAATATAAAGTACGTCGTTATGGCGCTCACGGTACTTCCCATGATTACGTAAGCAAAACAGCGGCAGAGTATCTTGGCCGTCCGTTGGAAGACCTGAAAATTATCACTTGTCACGTGGGTAATGGCGGCAGTGTGACTGCAGTCAAAGGTGGCGTGTCGGTGGATACATCTATGGGTATGACTCCGCTCGAAGGTTTGATGATGGGAACACGCAGTGGTGACCTCGATCCGGCAATTGTACCATATGTAATGAACAAGGAAGAGCTTAGCGTCAGCGAAGTGAATTCCATGCTTAATAAACACAGCGGACTTCTGGCCATCTCCGGCATCAGCAGTGATATGCGTGAAATTACAGAAGGCATGGAGAAGGGCGAGCCGAACTCTACGCTGGCTTTCGAAATGTATGAATATCGTTTGCGTAAATACATCGGTTCTTATGCTGCGGCGATGAACGGTGTTGACGTGATCGTATTTACTGCCGGTGTAGGTGAAAACTCTGTTGTCCTGCGTCAGAAAGTATGTGAGCAATTGACATACCTTGGCGTTGAACTGGACGAAGCACTCAACGCAATCCGTTCGGGTGAACCACGCCGCATCACAACTGAAAATTCCAAAGTTGACGTTCTGGTTGTACCAACAAACGAAGAATTGGTTATTGCGCGTGATACACACCGAATCGTATTGAATTCCAAGTAAACTAACTGTAAAGTAAATACAGAATGACAAGGAAGTGCAGAGGGCAGGGTTACACCTGTCCGCTGCATTTTCAAATTTATGGAACCAAGGGGAGATATGGCATGGATACGAATTGTGTAATTCGTAATGTGAATGAGCATGTGGGTGAAACGGTCACGATCGGTGCGTGGATTAACAACAAACGCTCCAGCGGCAAAATTCAGTTTTTGCAGCTGCGTGATGGTACTGGATATATTCAAGGGGTTGTAGTAAAGAGTGAAGTCAGTGAAGAGATCTGGAATGATGCCAAAAGTCTGACTCAGGAAAGCTCTGTCTATGTAACAGGAATCATTCGTGAAGAGCCGCGCAGTGCGTCTGGATATGAAATGACCGTTACAGGTGTGAAAATTATTCATCTGACAGAAAATTATCCGATTACGCCGAAAGAGCACGGCGTTGATTTCTTGATGGACCACCGTCATCTGTGGCTTCGTTCTACGAAACAACGTGCGGTGATGGTTATTCGCGCCGAGATTATTCGTGCTGTTCAGCAGTTTTTTGATGGTAACGGATTCACACAGGTTGACCCGCCAATCCTGACACCTTCTTCTGCGGAAGGAACAACGAACCTGTTCCACATTAAATATTTTGATGAGGACGCTTATCTTACACAAAGTGGACAGCTGTATATGGAAGCTGCGGCAATGGCACTCGGCAAAGTATATTCCTTTGGCCCAACGTTCCGTGCTGAGAAATCCAAAACCCGCCGTCACCTGATCGAATTCTGGATGATTGAGCCGGAAATGGCGTTTGTTGATCATGAAGAGAGCTTGCGTGTTCAAGAGAAGTTCATTGCACATGTTGTGCAGTCTGTGGTGAAAAATTGCCGTGCAGAACTGGAGTCCATCGGACGTGACGTATCCAAGCTGGAAGGCATTACGGCTCCGTTCCCTCGTATTACGTATGACGAAGCGATTGAGTTTCTGAACGGACAAGGCTTTGACATTCCTTGGGGTGAAGACTTCGGTGCGCCGCATGAAACAGCGATTGCCGAGAAGTATAATACACCTGTATTTATTACTCATTATCCGGCTGGAATCAAAGCGTTTTATATGAAACCTGATCCGAATCGCCCTGAAGTTGTTCTGTGTGCAGATATGATTGCGCCGGAAGGCTATGGAGAGATCATTGGCGGATCACAGCGTATTGATGATCCAGAGCTGATGCAGCAGCGTTTTGAAGAGCACAATCTCTCGGATGAAGCGTACCAGTGGTATCTGGATCTGCGTAAATACGGATCGGTTCCTCACTCCGGTTTCGGTCTGGGATTGGAGCGGACGGTAGCATGGATCTGCGGACTCGATCATGTTCGTGAGACTATCTCATTCCCACGTATGCTCTACCGTCTGTACCCTTAATGTTTAACGGAAAAGAGCACATGGAGGACGGTGCCTCCAAAGCCTGGTTAAGCGGAGCGGCCTATGGGATGTCATCGGGTACTGCTCAATTACCTTATGCGTTATTGCGTTTCTATCACCAGCTAGGTTTATCTGATTCTGAAGTGCTGCTGCTGATTCAACTGCTCGGCTTCCGCCAGGCAGAATTCAATGAATTTCCTACTCTTGAAGAGCTGGCTGGACGCATGGGACTGGCTCCCGAAGGCATTGCGAGAATGCTGCAGCGTCTGATGAGGGATGGTTATATCACGATTGATGAGCAGCGGGATGAAGAGCGGGATATCCAGTATGAACGCTATGACCTGCATGGCTTGTATGCAAAGCTTGCCATGTGTACCGCGGACGAAGCAGCGCATGCCCGGTCCGAACAGCTGCGAAGCAATGCTTTACGTCCTGATTCGAACACTGTTCAAAAAGATGAGGAAGAGCGGAATATGTTTTCTATTTTTGAAAAGGAATTTGCGCGGCCTCTCTCCCCGATGGAATGTGAAACGATATCAGGCTGGCTTGATCAGGATCGTTATCAGGAGGAGCTTATTTTGTTGGCTTTGAAGGAAGCGGTTTTTGCAGGCAAGGTACACTTCCGTTACATTGACCGAATCTTGCTGGAGTGGAGCAGAAATCGTGTCAAAAATGTGCAGGATGCCAAAGCGTATACACAGCGTTTTCGTAACGGGGGACGTTAGGGCGTGTCTGAACACCCGCTCAAGGTCATCTTGCGCCGCCTTTTCTCCCCCTGCTGCGTCAGTTTTGCTTAACTTACCCCCGGTAAGCCTGCGCAAAACTTCCTTGCATGGGACGAAAATTCTGCACAATCTGTTCCCCTCAGAGTATTCAGAAACACCCTAGTTTAACAGAGAAACAGGCCAGAGTTATTCTGAGCCTGTTTTTTTTGGTGCAGCATATCCGGATTATAAGTTAAATCAGACATGGCAATTCACTCTTTTTGGAGCGTGGGTACAGAATCATAATAAATTTGATAAAATATGCAGGGGTCGGATGACATGTCGTCGTCTATTGAATTGGAGAGGAGGGGAGAGTTATTGATGATGCGCTAATCATTGAACAAATCCGTCAAGGAGATGCATCCCAGATGCGTGTTCTGATCGATAAATACAGTCAGCATGTGTATCATGTTGCGTATTCCGTCTTACGTAATGATCAGGATGCCCAGGATGCCGCTCAGGAGGCGTTCATACAGATCTATAAATCTCTCCCCGATTATCGATCCGAAGGTTTCAAAACCTGGTTAACCCGAATTGCCTTTCATAAAGCCATTGATGCCAAACGCAAGCTGGGCAGAAGAAGTGCTGAAGATCTGGGTGGAGAAGACCGTGTAGTGAATTTGCCAGGGCGGGAGGAAGATGTCCTCACCCGTGTGATACGCAAAGAGCGACAGGATAAACTTCGCGAACGGATCGATCAGCTGCCCGCCCAGCATCGGGATATTATTACCGCATATTATCTGAGCGAGAAAAATTATGAGCAGATTGCTCATGAGGCCCAGGTGGCTGTGAAAACGGTAGAATCCCGACTATATCGGGCACGGCAATGGATTCGAAACCATTGGAAGGAGGAGGAGTGGCGTGAGTAAAAAAGAGATGTATACCGTGCAGCAGTGGGTGGACTATATTGAAGGCCGAGTTAGCAGCAATCAGGCCATGCGGATGGAGCAGCTTCTGTTGAACGAACCGGATGCGATGGATGCGTACCTTAGAGCGTTAGACATGGAGCAGACTTATCCTGAGCTGTCCCATCCGATTGAATTTACAAATACCGTGATGGAACGAATTGAACGTTTGCCAACCATGGGCAGCATGCGTCAATCTCGTGGCGGACGTACTCGCCGCTGGTTCGAGCAACGTGCATTTCATTACGCCGTGGCCGCCTGCCTGACATTGATCTTTCTCTCTTCCGGATTGTTTGACAAAGTTGCCCCTTATCATAAATTCCAGGAAGGTGAAACTGCAGGTTCGTTCACAGAGAAATGGACCGAGGCAGCTACTTCATGGCTCGATAATTTCAAACCCAAGCCTTGAATGGGCGGGTAAGGCCTGATAAAGAAAGGAATGACGACTGTGCATCCAGATCGAAATAAATTACTTGCATTTTTATTAAACCTGTTCCCTGGATTGGGATTTTTGTACTGGCGGCGAAAAACCCGGGCTGTAGTGTACCCATTGTTAGTCTTTGGTACGGGTATTGGTTTTATTATGCTGGCATTTGTGACTGATGAAAAAGATTTATTAGTTTTGGCACTGTTGGGTGCCATCTTCTTCTGGTGTCTCAGTATGCTGGACATGATCATTGTGCTCCTTACGGCACCTTCAGCCAGAGAATTACATTTCAACACATCATACGTCACTACGGGATTACATTATGGCAGCCCTGCTCCTCATCAGGGTGCTGGCTATCAAGGAGCTTACGCCGGACAGCAGGAACCTGCAGGGCCTATTAGTGAAGACGACATGCATCATCAGGGTGTGAATGGTCACGATGAATATGCTGCATATCCCGGCGGTGCCTATGCTCAGTCTCAGCCCGTGTATCAGAAAGGCAGCGAAGGGGAGAGATTCTTTACCATTTTGCTTTCATTTGTTCCGGGTCTTGGACATTTGCATCTCGGATTACTTCACCGGGGCTTGTCCTTCCTGATGGCGTTTTTCGGTTCCTTTGCGATGATGGTTTTTGTCTCCGCCATTACAAATGAATCTGTGTTTTTGATGTTTTTGCTTGTTCTGCCTGTGATCTGGGTATACTGCATGTTTGATGCAGTTCAGCATGTTCATCGCAAGCAGGCAGGTGAAGTGCTGCAGGACAGAACCTTGTTTGAAGAACTGGAGACAGGCAGAATTATGGGGCGGCGCAGTAAAGTGCTGGCGACATTGCTCTCTGCTTTTCCAGGAGCAGGACATATGTATCTCGGTTTGCAAAAAAGAGGACTGCAGCTGATGTTTTTGTTTCTGGGCAGCATCTATATTCTTGACTTGCTTCGCTTATCTGTATTCCTGTTTATGATTCCGCTGATCTGGTTCTACAGCTTCTTCGACGGGCTTCAATGCTCCAGCCGTTACGGACGTGAGCCGCTCACGGATGAGCCGATCTTCAAGGACTGGGTGCGGCACCAGCGTTTAATCGGCTTCGGCATCGCCGGCCTTGGGCTGTACTATCTAACGATACGGTTGATTATTCCGCAGCTGAACGAGCTGTTCCCGGATATGTTCCTGAGTTATGAGATTCGATCCCATTTGAACACGGTCATTGTTTCCTTATTGCTTATCTTTGGTGGTCTGAAACTGTTATTTGGCAAACAGAAGGAGTCTGCAGCGATTTCCGGTCATTCCATCACCCATCAGACCAAAGACGATGAACTGGAAAGCCTCTTTTTGTTCAAGGATAAGGATCATCGGCAATAACGTTTCAAAGTATATGATTGCGGATTCGAGCAAAATGCTAATAAAAACACACCAGGGCCATGAAACGCCATTGGTGTGTTTTTGGTGATTCTGTCATTTTGTTACTTGGATGCACCTCTCAGCAGCAGCTGACGATACATCACTTCAAACAAAAATTCAAAGGCTTCCAGATGACGCTTCGCTTCAAAAGCATCCTTGCCCCATGCATAGATGCCATGATTACGCAGCAGAATTCCTGGAACATTGGCATCCAGCACACCTGGAACAAGCTCGGCGATCGAAGGGATATGAGCAAAGTTCGGCAGCACGGGCACACGAATCTCTGCATTTTCTTCCCAAATGTTAAACGCTTTGATCAATTCGATGCCCTGAATGGGTACGTGGCCTTGATCACCGTAAAATTCACTGATCAGGTTGTTGAATACCGTATGCACATGGAAAACGGCACCGCAGCCAGTCAAACGATAGATTTCACAGTGGATCAGCGTTTCGGCGCTTGGCTTCAGCGTTGTCGTTTCGATTGCTTTACCTTCCTTGTCAACAAAAAGGAAATCCTCCGGCGTGCGGAGGGACTTATCCTTGCCTGAAGCAGTAACCGCAAAATAAAATTGCTCAGGGTCAAACTCACCCACTCGCATTGACAGATTGCCGCTTGTGCCCGGAAACCAGTTCCGGCTTGCGAATAGTGCTTTGACATCAGCCAGTTCTTCAAGAACCTGGCGTTTATGTTCTAATGTAATCTTTTCAAAACCCATATTTACAGCACTCCTTGTGATTGCTTCTGCTTCATATCTTCGATGATGTCATAGAAGGTTGTAAAAGGCACATGATCCACACCAAGCTCCACGCATTTATCTGTCAGGATGGAGCGGGAGTAGACCAGATCAGCGATTTTAGCCCCTTCAAAGTCGGTCAGACTGTCTCCGATCAGAATCCGGTTATAATCATCTGCCGGGAACGAACGGATCACGGTTGTTTTGCACATCCCGCAGCCATTCTCACATGGAGGCTGACAGGGATGCGGCCATTCAATACGAATCCTTTCGCCTGAGAAATCTGCTCCATTGCAATACACACGGTCCTGCGGAATATTGAACGGTGCGAGCAGCGGCTCGATGAAAAAGTCCATGCCGCCACTGGTTACATTGAATTCAATGCCTTCGTTGCGAACGTACTCCAGAAATGCTGGGAAGCCTTCACGAATGCCTGCTTGTCCAAGCACAAACTCGACAATCTCGTCTTTTTGAGAGGAGGGCAGGAGAGCAAACATCGCTCCAACGCCCTCGCGCAGAGATACCTTTTGTTCAATCGTGTCTTTCATGATCGCTTCGATGCCTTCTGGCTTGAAATGTTTCATGATGGCAACGATATTGTCCGAGAGGGTGATTGTTCCGTCAAAATCACAAAATATCGCCGTTTTCTTACCACTATTCATCTCACGGTTCATCGCTCGCCACCCCATAAATCCAGCGCGCTTTTCAATTCCGGGTGCTCTGCAGCATGCTCTGCCAGCGGAATGGAACGTCCAGCAGCCTCAATCGCCTGCAAGAAAGCCCGTCCACCTGCTTCGGTTCCCATCGGATGTCCGTGAATTCCGCCGCCAGCATTGACGATGACATCCTTGCCAAAGTCTCTCAGAATCATAGGTACGAGTCCTGGATGGATTCCTGCTGAAGGCACAGGCATACTTGGTCTTACCGGGAGCTCAGGTGTTAACAATTGTTCGGTAATCGCCATGTTTTCTTCCTTGGGCATCGTAACAGAGCCATATGGCGAAGGGAAGAGCACAAGATCGGCCCCGGCCAGACGCATTAACTGTCCCAGCACGACAGATGCGGAAATACCATAATGCGGGGATGGATAAAGTGCACCTGCAAGTGCAGGGTGAGCCATGATGGGCACGTTGATATCGGGGTCACTGCTTAATTCATGCAGCACATCGTAACCATAGGACAATACGTTGAATAACAGCGCGTTTGCTCCTGCGCCAATGGCGCGTTCTGCCTGCTGCTTCAAGCGTGAAGTAGGGCCGGTCAGATTGGCGGCATACAACAGTTTTTTTCCTGTCTCCTGGCGCGCCTGCTCGGCTGCCTTCATGCAGACCTCAACTCTTTTTTCAATCGGAGTGAGCTTGTTCTCAAACAAAATTTCGTCATCCTTGATGAGGTCAACGCCGCCAAGGGCCTGACGGATAAACTGTTCCCGTAGCTCATCGGCATTCAGTCCGATGACGGATTTGAAAATACTCATGAGCAGAGGACGATCATACACACCAAGCAGGTCACGTACACCGTTCAGGCCAAACTTGGGTCCTGGGAAAGCTCTAAGGAAGTTGTCGGAGAAGCCAAGCTGCAGCAGCTTGATGCGTCCGTCCATCGAGATTTTACCAAAGACGGTCACAAGCAGGGCGGGAATATCACGGCTGAAGTTAATATCCGGGTATCCAATCGTAATATCTGCATAACGATCACCTGGAGCCATGCTTTCGGCTTCATGTACATCAACCTTGAGCACTTCGCCCAAATGTTTCTGCATCGCTTCACGTTGGGCCTGAGGCAGCTCAGTCCAGCTGCCAACGGTCATACCGATGGCGATGGACTGGGCTTTTTTGTGGAAATCAGCATGATCATCATGCAGACGATAGGTGGCCGTACACATATTATTCATGGTTTAAATCTCCTTCCAATGCAGCTCCCATCTCGCGTGAACGTTCGGCACAACGTCCCACGGCTGCGATAACATTTTCAAAGAAGTCTCCTTCATCCAGCGTTTTCAGTGCGGCCTGTGTTGCACCTCCTGGCGAGGTAACATCACTGCGCAGCTTCATCGGCTCGAGACCGGTCTGCTGCACCATTCGTGCTGCACCCAGCACGGTCTGAACTGTAAGATCACGAGACTGCTGGCTGGACAAACCACCGCGGATTCCCGCTGCAATCATAGCTTCCATGAGATAGTATACGTAAGCAGGTCCGCTGCCGGAAATCCCCGTGAGCACTTCAAGTTTGTCCTCTGGCACAATCGTTACAATGCCTACAGCTTCAAAAAGTGTCATGACTGTGCTGCGCTGTTCATCAGTAATCTCTGCCGAGAAAGCAAGCCCGGTTGCACCAAGTCCGATGGTACTGGAGGTGTTAGGCATCGTTCTGGCTATAGGCTGCTTGCGGCCAAGCAGTGTCTGCATTGTACGAATCGACAGCCCCGCAATAACGGATACGATCAGCTGGTTCGGTGATAACAGGGGGCCTAATTCACGCAGCGCTGCCGCGGCGTCTTTGGGCTTCATACACAGCACAATTACCGGGGAAGAGGCAAGAAGGTCCAGTGATTGCGAGGCTGTTCCGGTATGCACGGCGTACCTTGTGCTCAGCTCCTCCTGACGTTTAAGATTGCTGCGATTCAGCATCGTAATATCCTGAGGACGAACGACAAGACGGGAAATGAGTCCACGAACGATGGCTTCGGCCATGGCGCCTGCTCCGTGGAAAGTAATTTTTTGTTGTAGTAAGGTCTGCTGCTCTTGGCTCATAATTATCGTTCCTCCTATATAACTGCTACTTCATTATTATTGACGAATCTGACCGTTGCCTGTAATCCGGTATTTGCTGGAGGTCAAGGCTGGCAGCCCCATCGGACCACGTGCATGCAGCTTCTGGGTGCTGATTCCGATCTCTGCACCGTAACCGAATTCGAAGCCGTCGGTAAAACGGGTGGAAGCGTTATGATAAACAGCCGCTGCATCGACTTCATGCATAAAACGTTCCGCGTGAGCCGTATCCCGGGTGACGATACATTCGGAATGCTTGGTTCCATATTGTGCAATATGCTGCAATGCTTCGTCCAGGCTGCTTACAATGCGGATGTTCAAAATATAATCATTATACTCTGTTGCGTAATCCTCTTCTGTTGCTTCCTGCACTGTGGGAACAAGACGGCGTACATTCTCGCAGCCCTTCAGAGCAACATTTGCTTCACGAAAACGCTCAGCCAGAGCTGGCAGATGTATTTCGGCATAATTGGCATGCAGCAGCAGGGTTTCCATTGAATTGCATACGGATGGTCGCTGTGCCTTGGCATTAATTGCTATGTCCGCAGCCATCTCTTCATCAGCTGATTCATCGACATACGTATGGCAGATGCCAGCACCTGTTTCGATCACAGGTACCGTTGCATTAGCAACAACGGTTCGAATGAGCGAAGCACCCCCGCGTGGAATAATGACATCCAGCAGGCCATTCAGCTTGAGCATCTCATCAACGGAAGAACGGTCTGCGTCTTCGACGAGCTGCAGCGCTTCTGCCGGCATCGCAGATGTTGCGAGTGCCTGATGCAGCACCTCCACGATTTTGCGATTGGAGGAAAGGGCAGAGGAGCCGCCGCGCAGCAACACCGCGTTTCCTGTTTTGAGGCATAAACCTGCTGCATCCACGGTCACGTTAGGACGCGCTTCATAGATAATGCCAATCAGACCGATCGGAACCCGGAGCTTCTCGATATGAAGACCGTTTGGACGGGTAAAGGTTTCAAGCACCTCACCGACCGGGTCAGGCAGCTCAGCGATCTGACGCAGCCCTTCGGCTATACCCGCAATCCGCTCTTTGTTCAATGCCAAGCGGTCCAGCATGGACTCAGGCGTGCCTTGCTCCCTGCCGCGATCCAGATCTTCCGCATTGGCAGCAATGATCTCTTCGGATTGTGCAATCAAGGCGTCAGCCATGATGCGCAGTGCAGCATTTTTTTGCTCTGTTGTCAGCCGATTCAGCGTGGATACGGCAGATTTGGCTTTGCTTGCTTTTTCACGAACTTCACTCATCTTACATTCCTCCTCAGGAGTTTTATTTTAATGTAATCCATTCATCACGATGAATGACTTCAAGTCTGTGTATGCTGTTCAGGTGTTTCATTACCTCGCCGCTAGGCATTCCTGCAATCTGACGAAGCTGATCATCATCGTAATTGACGATACCACGTCCCAGAAGTGAATCATCCGGTCCAAGCACCTCCACGACATCACCCGCGTGGAATGTTCCCTCAACACGTTTGACCCCTACGGGAAGCAGACTGTGCCCGCCATGTACGAGCGCTTCCTCGGCACCATGATCAACCACGACTGTACCAAGCGGCGTGGACATGAAGCCCAGCCATTGTTTTTTACGGGAGAGCGAAGCCAGTTTGGTCTCAAAATAGGTTCCTTTACCCGTTCCATCTACTGCCAGCTGCATATCTCCAGGCTCTTTCACACTTCCAACAAAAACAGGTACACCTCCGCGTGTAGCGACCTTGGCCGCATCTACTTTGGAGCGCATGCCGCCCGTTCCCACGGTTGATCCCGAGCCGCCAGCGTAGGCGTATATCTCGGCTGTGATCTCGGGGATGCGGTCGTAACGAGTTGCTGCCGGATCTTTGCGCGGATCAGCGGTATACAGTCCGTTGGTATCCGTCACAATGATAAGATGCTGAGCTTTGACCAGATTGGCAACCAGTGCAGAGAGCAGGTCATTATCCCCGAATTTCAGCTCGTCGACAGATACTGTATCATTTTCGTTAAAGATCGGAATGACACCTTGTTTGAGCAGCTCTTCTACCGTCATACCGGCATTTCCCATACGTTTACGGCTGTGAAAGTCGGTACGGGTCAATAAAATTTGCGCTGTAGTAACGCGGTGCGCTGCAAAAGCCTGTTGATATGCCTGCATTAGCAAAGCTTGCCCTACAGCCGCCGCTGCTTGTTTCTCATGTAACAGTTTGGGACGCTGGGGATATCCAATTTCCCGAAATCCGGCAGCAACTGCTCCAGAGGTGACAAGCAAAACTTCGTGACCCTGTGCTGCAAGAGAGGCAATCTCGTCTGCAAAAAAAGATATGGCCCGGCGATCCAGACCACCTTCCTCGGTGGTTAATGAGCTGCTCCCGATTTTAACGACAATACGTGAAGTCATGGTTTCACTTCCTTAAACATAATTAATCAGTGATGGTGGGCAGCCTGTTCAGGTACAAAAAAAACTCTCGTCCTTTGGTTAAAAAGGACGAAAGTTCGTTACTTCCGCGGTACCACCTTTATTGATGATCAGATCATCCGGCTTCATGCCCTGTAACAGAAGGCACTGTCCTGTGTGCAACAGGCCGCTCGGGGGTAGGTTTCAGGGAGAAGCTGCGGTAAATTCTCTCAACCGAATGGAATTTACTCTCTGTGCGCAGCCAGTTCTCTCTTACTGGTCCCGTCATCACGTTTCGTTCTAACTATTTCTTATAACATACCATGGAAAGTTGGCATATGCAAAGGGATTGTGCCCATGTGCTTTTGCAAAACGAACGATACCTTTACTTGAAGAGCTGCAGTCTGCCAATTCGTTCTGCAGCCTCCTGCAATCGCTGCTCATCACTCAGAAGCCCTATGCGGACATAGCCTTCCCCGTGGGAACCAAAGCCGATGCCTGGCGCAACAGCTACTTTTGCCTCTCTTAGCAGAATGTTAGCAAATTCAGCAGAGCTGTGACCGCCAGGTACAGGCAGCCAGCCGAAAAAAGAACCTTGCGGTTTCGGAGCCTGCCAGCCGATGGCGGAGAGGGCTTCATAAAACGCATCACGGCGGGATGCATACTTGGCTACGAGCGAAGTGACACAATCCTGCGGACCTGTGAGGGCTTCGGCAGCCGCAGCCTGAATGCCGCCAAACAGGCTGACATAAATATGATCCTGCAGCAAATTGATTTTAGAGATGATCTCCGCATTGCCTAGCGCAAATCCAACGCGCCATCCAGCCATGTTGTACGTTTTGGATAACGTATAAAACTCGATCCCTACTTCTTTTGCTCCCGGAGCTTGCAGGAAGCTCACTGGGCGATGCCCATCGTAACCGATAGCGCCATATGCAAAATCACTAGCCACCACAATCTGATTTTGTGTTGCAAATTCAACGGTATCCTCATAGAAGGATAGCGGAGCCGCAGCTGAGGTTGGATTGTTCGGATAGTTCAAAAACATCAGCTTGGCTTTCTGCCTGTCATCTGCGGCGATTGCCTCGTAATCGGGCAGAAACGCGTTGTTTTCCAATAACGGCATGAAGCTCATACGTGCCTGCGCGATTGCAACGCCAGACCAGTAATCCGGGTACCCCGGATCTGGAACAAGGCACACGTCACCCGGATTCAACAATATTTGTGGTAATTGAACGAGTCCGGTTTTGCCGCCAAAAAGAATAGCCACTTCGGTTTCGGGGTCAAGATCGACATTATAGTCTTCCTTATATCGCTTGGCGACAGCTTCCTTGAGAAAGGCGTATCCGCGAAACGGGGAATATTTGTGATATAGCGGATTTTCAGCCGACTCTTGTAAGGAACGGATAATATGCGGCGGTGTAGGGGTGTCAGGGTTGCCCTGGCCCAGATTGATTACATCATGACCGTCTGCGATCTCACGATTAACGTTTTGCACGAGCGTTGCAAAAAATTGCGTGGGCAGCTGTGACAGCATATCAGCAGATGGAATGGGAAAAGCAGAACGTGAAGAAGTATAGTCAGCATTAGTCATCGTATTTATCACTCCGAAGGTTCATTTATAGCCAAACGTTTTTATTAATTTATCACGTCAATCCCGAGCTGTATAGGGGGAGATGACAGTAATAAAGATGGATTTGTACAAAAGTGAAATAGAGAATACAGGTTTGTCCATTGAGCTCAATAAAGATATAACTTAAGATATTATTCGATAATGATAATCAATATCATTATTTGTCAAAGCTAAATTAGCACGTTATTTAGGGGGAGAAATAGAGATGCAAAACAAGTTTCGCAATTCGGCCGTTTTATTGACACTCACAGCGTTGTCCGCATTTTTACTCGCATGTGGAAACATGGCGGAGACACCAGCACCAACTTCGGAAAATAAGTCCACTTCATCGGTTAATCAGGCAGGTGAAGACACGGGTTCGGCAGAACAGACTGCGGCGGATGAGGGGAAAGTGCAGCAGACCAGACAGTTCGTGGATTGGACAGGTCATAACGTGACCATTCCTGTTACTCCTGAACGAGTAATCTACCATGGAGAAGTTACCGGGGATTTGGTTGCACTGGGCGTTATTCCGGTTGGCATACTACGGCAGGAAGGTATGGTATTTGATGATCTGGTAGCCAATGCGGAAGATGTCGGGTTTCCATTTAATGTGGAGAAGGCACTCGGGTTGAATCCGGATCTGATTATTTTCTCGAACAACGATGAGGAACAGTACAATCAGATCTCAAAAATAGCCCCTACGGTAACCTTTAACTCATTTGCACCGTTGGAAGATCGAATGCGAATTCTTGGTGATTTGTTAAATAAAAAGCAGGAAGCCGAGGAATGGATTACAGCGAATAAAACAGCAACAGCGGAAATGTGGAAGCAGCTTCATGAAAATGGTTTGAAAGAAGGAGAGACCGCATCGGTATTTACGATGTATCCGGGTAATCGCCTTTTTGTAATGGCAGGAGCGGGGCTACCACAATTATTATATGGCAAGGACGGATTGAAACCGACAGATGAAATACAGAAGGTAATAGATGAGGGATTGGGATTTGCCGAAATTTCTTTGGAAAAAATGACAGAAGTCGCAGGTGATCGAATATTTATCCTTGATCCTGTAACGGATGATGCCAAGCAGTCCACCAAGGAATTGATGGACAGC
Source organism: Paenibacillus sp. JGP012 (assembly GCF_014203995.1). Taxonomy (NCBI): domain Bacteria; kingdom Bacillati; phylum Bacillota; class Bacilli; order Caryophanales; family Paenibacillaceae; genus Paenibacillus; species Paenibacillus sp. JGP012. The sequence goes on from NZ_JACHKG010000015.1 coordinate 87,978, forward strand.
CCAGTGTGGAAAAACCTGCCCGCAGTAAAAGCAGGCAAGGTGTATAGTTTTAATATCGTCCAAGCTTCAGGGGATGCAATGTCCAGGGAATGGCTGCTGAAAGAGCTGCCAAAACAGATGATGCAATAGTGATTCAGTAATAGATTGGATATATGAAAAGCGTTCAACTTCTGGTTGAGCGTTTTTTATATTCCAATTGCCAGGATGAATCTTTTCTTAAAACAAAATAGCCTAGATAAGAGATCAGCGCTCAACTATAATGAATGCATAGAAATCCAGAGTGATAATCTTTCTCAATACCATCAGGAGATGAAATACTATGAAAACTTCGGATGTGAATCACGACATGTTATTTTTTGCTGCATTTATGTTTCGGCTGGACCATCTGGAGCAACGAATAGAACCGCGAGATCATATCATGCTTGAGGTGCAGTGTGGTAAACATACATTTTTAATCTGTGAAGAAGGGGAAGGTCACTTGTACATCGGGACGGAACATTGGCCTTTTAGTACAGGGCATATCTACCCGATTTCTCCAGAAGAAGCATACCAGCTTGAACACAGAAGTTCGAAGCATCTGAAATATACGGTGATGACATATGATGTGTTTCAAGCAGGTTCAGGTAATCCGGAGCAGTACACACGGCCTTTATTCCAGAATCGAACCCGATTAAATGATAGAGCAGCTGTTCCTTTGCACGGCGAAATAAAAGAAATCTATGCGTCGCGAAGTTATAAAAATGATGCGGAATACAGTCATTTGAACACACTGTTTCAGCGATGGATGGAACGGATCATCACCCGTTACACGTCAACGGGGTCAGAGCAAAATTTGGAATCCAGATTAGCCAGCACCATTCAGTATATCGATGAACATTATGCCGATGAAATCTCTGTACAAAAGCTTGCAAGTATGGCTGGTATTCGGCCAGCCTTGTACACGACAATGTTCAGAGAGCGAACCGCACACAAACCGCTTGACTATATCAATCATGTTCGTATTCAGCATGCGAAGGAATGGCTGCGCAAGACTGATGCACCTTTACGTGATATTGCGGGCCGTGTAGGATTTAAAGATGAGTATTATTTTAGCAGACGTTTTCGCCAGATCACCGGATTATCCCCCAGGCATTATGACAGGTCAATCCAACAGCAGACGATGGTAAAGGATTGGCTGGGACATGACGTACATATTCCTGCAAATCCAGAGAGAGTTCTCTTTTTTGGTCATACTGCCGGAGATTTGCGAGTATTAGGTATCCCCTTACTTGGGGAACAGGCGTATGATCCAGTGGCTCATATGAATGTCGAGACGGCTAGCCGTTTAAAGCCAGACCTGATTATTATGGATAGCGAAGATGAGGAGCAGTACGAGCAATTGTCACGCATTGCACCTACACTGGCTTATAATTCCCATGCGTCTCTTGATGAACGTTTGACCAGAGCAGGGAGCTGGTTTGGCAGACAGAACAAGGCTAAACGATGGTTAAGTTCGTATGAGAAACAACTCGTGGGAATGTGGGAGAAGATTAGCAAAGCAATCCCACTCGGCGAAACAGCTTCTGTACTGACATACCATCGCGGAGCACGACTGTTTGTGATGGGGAACATCGGACTTGCGCCACTATTGTATCATCCGCTTGGCTTCAGGCCGGTTCACAAAGTGCAGGAAGCTCTTGCGGCAGGTAGAGCATATAAAGAAATTTCAGCTGATGAGGTCCACGAACATGTGGGAGATTACCTTTTCCTCATGTTACCTCAGGAGCCTGCTGCACGACATGCCACAGAGAGGTTGCTGCAAAGTCCAGAGTGGAGAAATCTTACGGCTGTAGAACAAGGACGTGTTTATCCATTAGAGGAGCTGGTCTGGAATTCAGGTGATGCAGAGACATGTGAGCAGCTGCTGGAAAAATTACCTGATTTGTTAGATAACCATTTGCAGTAATACAGTTGCGGAGTTTCTCGGGATCAGGCTATGATATCAAGTATTACGTTTTGGAGGAGTGTTAGGGGATGACTGAACAACAAGGGGAATTACGGGTAGCATTGATCCAGGGGAATATTAAGCTGGGGGACCCGGAAGCAAACCATGCTCATATGCAGCTGCTGCTGGAACGTGCAGTAGAACAATATCCGGATTTGAAGCTGGCCGTGCTTCCCGAGATGTGGAACACAGGATATGCTTTGACGCAAATTCATGAGCTGGCTGACCCGGAGGGACAAACGTCAAGAGCATGGCTGTCTGCTTTTGCCAAGAAGCATGGGCTTTCGATTGTGGGTGGCTCCATTGCCGAAAAGCGTGACGGTCAAATATACAATACGATGTATGTCTATAATGAAGCAGGGGAAGAAGTATCACGTTACGATAAACTTCATCTGTTCCGGTTGATGGATGAGGAAAAATATTTGGAACCAGGCGCTCAGCCTGAAATGTTCGAGCTGGGCAGCGGTCTGACCGCAGGGGCATCGATCTGTTACGATATACGTTTTCCCGAATTAGCCCGGACGCTGGCTCTAAGCGGTGCTCGTGCTTTAATTGTGCCAGCCGAATGGCCGAATCCCCGTCTGCATCACTGGCGCACACTACTGACGGCGAGAGCAATTGAGAACCAGATGTATGTCATTGCATGTAATCGTGTGGGCAAAGGGGGAGACACTGAATTTTTTGGTCACTCCCTGATCATCGATCCGTGGGGTGAGATTGTAGCTGAAGGCGGTGAAGGGGAAGAGATCGTAACAGGTGTGATTCGCCCTGCTTTGGTTGATGAAGTCCGTGGACGCATTCCCGTGTTTGAGGACCGTAGACCAAGTATATATTTTGGCGGGAAATAGTCGGAAAAGCTGGGGTGGAGGAAACAGTGGAGCGCAAGGAGTAAAGGTAAGGAAGGTAAGGAAGGTAAGGAAGGTAAGGTAAGGTAAGGTAAGGTAAAGTAGAGTGAAGTGAAAAGTGAAGTAAAATAAAATAAAATAAAATAAAGTAAAATAAAATAAAATGAAATGAAGTGAAGGAGAGGAAAGGTATAGGTAGAGATAGACGAGCAAAGGAAAAAGTAGTTGAATAAAGGTAAAGTAGGGTGGACAACAGAAAAGAAAGGTAAGCAACGAAAAGGTAGGGGGGGAGAACGAAAAAGAAGGGGAAGCAACGGAAAAAGGCTGGAAATTGAAAGGTAGGGCGGAAGAACGGGCACGGGTATCGTGCAATGCTGGGCAGTCTGGCTGGGTTGAGTATTGTTCAGGTGAGAATTTGGCGGTTATCACCGCCTATGTCGACGTATGCCTGACTATTCCCACTTATGCCCGACGATCAACGCCTATGGCTGACTATCTCTGGATAGCTTTGCACAGTAAACATTTCACGTGAGCGCATGAATTCTAACGAATCCTCAGGATGCTATTTAACGTTAAACCACCGATTTGTAATTCTAACGATTCACAGAGACGTTATTTCCAGGTTTTAGACATGAATTGGGGGAGTTTTGCCCTGTTCAGTTGAAATAACGTTCTATCGAATCGTTAGAAATTAAAAGTGATGTAAAATGCGTAAATAAGGTCTGTGGGAATCGTTAGCGCTCGGGATCAGGCTCTGGAGCAGTTTCGCTGGAAATTGCACGCAAAATGCATGCTGAATGCACCTAAAATGCACGCTTAAAATGCACGCTGAATTTATACTAAGTGCATGCTGAAAGCGCCCAAAATGCATGCTGAATGCACGCAAAATGTATGCTGATTATCTACTGTATGCGTGCAAGTTTCAGTACGAGCATATCTCGCCTTTCCACATCCATTTTACATCAGCTTGTGCTCCAACACGTGACTTCCAACACATGACCACTGACACATGACTACCGACACATGGTTAACGGTACATGACCTTCTATACGCGAATTTGGTTTTTTCCTGTAGCGAGCAGGCTAACCGTAGACTGTAACCGACCTGTACAGCCAGCACGTTAACCTGACAAGTTATCGGATTTGGATAGCGCTGCGACCGTTTGCTGAAAAGTTTGAATAAAGGCTTCTGCTGCTTTGGACAGCACGCGTCCCTGTCGATAAGCGACAACTAGAGTACGGCTCGGCGTCGGCTCGGCAAGGGGCACATACACCGGCACGAATTCACTGCGCGGAGCACGGGCGATAAAGCGGGGAACCAGAGTGATACCCATGCCCGTTGCGACCAGCGATTGCAGTGTTTCAATATTGGTGCTCTCAAACACCACCTGTGGATCAAAGCCAGCCTGTTCGCACAGGTCAAAGGTAAGTTTGCGAAAGCCCTGTCCTTTTTTTAATACAACAAAGGGCTCTTCCCGCAGCTCATCGATTCGCACAGGCTGTGGATGATCCGGGTCTCCTCGATGTGCCAGGCGATGATTCGGCGGTACTGCCAGATCAATGCGTTCTTCACCAATCGTAACATAAGACAAGCTCGGCTCCTGCAAAGGCAAGGAGAGCAGACTGAGGTCCGCTTTGCCGCTGGCCGTCAACTTTTCGAGTGCAAGACCAGAGTCCTCCAGCAAAGTGACTTCTATATCAGGATACGCCAGCTGAAAAGCAGGAAGCACATGCGGAAGCAGATGGGAGCCGGTGATCGGCATGCTGCCAACGACAACCTTTCCTTTGCGAAGCTGCGAAATATCCGACATTTCCTGGCGCAGCAGCTCCACAGCATCCACAATTTTCTGAGCCTGCTCTACAAAGGTAACTCCCGCATGAGTCAACTCAACCGTACTGGTATTGCGCTGAAACAGCAGAACGCCTAGCTCCTTCTCCAGCTTGGACAGCTGCTGGCTCAAGGAAGGCTGGGCAATATGTAATTTCTCTGCCGCTCGTGAAAAGTTGCGTTCGGCAGCAATCTGCAATGTATATTGAAGTTGTCTGAATTCCATAATTGATGTCATTCCTTTCATTGATGTCGCTATTATATCATTAAAAAGCTAAAATTTCGTTATGACTAAAAGGCCGAAAATTCGTCATGACTAAAACGCCAAAATTCGTTATCACTACAGAGCAAAAACTCGTTATCACTAGAACAGCCGCATTTGTTATGGATTGGGCCCGCATTTGTTAATGGCGATAACAAAAACCGAGTACGTTATGGCCCGGCAAAAATAAAAAATCGCCCACAGCATTGACAGAAGCAGAACATCAACGTAGTATAAGCTTTATATGATAATGATAATTGTTATCAATTGAAACTGCTATAATAAACAGCGGTTTATTGTTGTTTTCCTCATTATAGGTTTAACCTATAACATCTATAGATATTATATCTTGGAACAATGAAGGACAGGGTGATATATTAATGTCATTCAAGAGCTTCACTTTTACACGCAAATGCAAGAGGCTCTTCCAAGGACCGAACTTATGATGAGGTGAAAATGATGAGTAAAAAAACGATGTTTGAGAAAATCTGGGAAAATCATGTGATTCATCAGGAAGAAGGAAAACCGAGCATTCTGTATATCGACCTGCATCTGGTGCATGAAGTAACATCGCCACAAGCATTTGAAGGTCTTCGCCTGAGCGGCCGCAAAGTTCGCCGTCCAGAGCTGACATTTGCAACAATGGATCACAACGTGCCAACGAAGGACCGTTTCAACATTACTGATCCAATCTCCAAACAGCAGATCGACACACTGTCGCAGAACTGCCGCGACTTCGGTGTGAAGCTGTACGATCTGGATACGATCGACCAAGGTGTTGTACACGTTATGGGACCTGAGCTGGGCCTGACTCATCCGGGTAAAACGATTGTATGCGGCGACAGCCACACATCCACACATGGTGCATTTGGCGCACTTGCATTTGGTATCGGAACAAGTGAAGTAGAGCACGTTATGGCAACTCAATGTTTGCAGCAGGCGAAAGCAAAAACGATGGAAGTTCGTTTTGTCGGCAAACGCAACCCGGGTGTAACGGCAAAAGACATGATCCTCGCGGTTATTGCCAAGTATGGCACTGACTTTGCAACAGGTTATGTTATCGAGTACACAGGTGAGTCGATCCGTGAGCTGAGCATGGAAGAACGCATGACCGTATGCAACATGTCCATCGAGGGCGGAGCAAGAGCAGGTATGATTGCACCGGACGAAACAACGTTTGAATATCTGCGCGGTCGTGAATATGTACCGGCAGGTGAGAAGTTTGACGAAGCAGTTGCGGCTTGGAAAGAGCTTGTAACAGATGAGGGTGCCGAGTTTGACCGCGTCGTTGAAATCGATGTTGAATCTCTGATCCCGCAAGTTACTTGGGGCACTAGCCCGGGCATGGGTACAGATATTTCTTCCAAAGTACCTGTACCGGCAGAACTGCCGACTGAAAATGAACGTAAAGCAGCTGAAAAAGCGCTTGAATATATGGGTCTGACTCCTGGAACACCGATCTCTGAAATTCCGGTTGATTATGTATTTATCGGTTCGTGCACAAACGGTCGGATTGAGGACCTGCGCGCAGCAGCGAAGGTTGCGAAAGGACACACGGTTTCCAGCAACGTAACGGCTATTGTCGTGCCTGGTTCAGGACGTGTTAAGATTCAGGCAGAAAAAGAAGGTCTGGACAAAATCTTCACGGAAGCCGGTTTTGAATGGCGTGATGCAGGATGCAGTATGTGCCTCGCGATGAATCCGGACGTATTGCAGCCAGGACAACGCTGTGCATCGACTTCCAACCGTAACTTTGAAGGACGTCAAGGTCGCGGCGGACGTACGCATCTGGTTTCACCAGCAATGGCGGCAGCGGCAGCGATTAAAGGACATTTTGTAGACGTACGTGACTGGAATTTCAAAACTGAAGCAGTAATCTAATTGATAATCGTCAGAAGGGAGAACGGAACATATGGAAGCATTTAAAACACTGCAAGGCATCGTTGCACCGGTAGACCGGGTCAATGTAGATACAGACGCAATTATTCCAAAACAATTTTTGAAACGGATTGAACGGACCGGATTTGGACAATTTTTGTTCTATGAATGGCGTTTTGATGAAGAGGGGAATAACAACCCGTCCTTCGAGATGAACAAACCTCGTTATCAGGGAGCATCCGTTTTGATTTCTCGTGCCAACTTTGGCTGCGGCTCCTCACGTGAGCATGCACCATGGGCGATTATGGACTATGGATTCCGTTGTGTGATTGCACCGTCTTTTGCGGATATCTTCTATAACAACTGTTTTAAAAACGGCATCCTGCCAATCAAGCTCTCTGAAGAGCAAGTAGAGGACTTGTTCCAGCGTACAGCCAACCATGAGAACTATGAGCTGAATGTTAATCTGGAAAACAAAACGATTACAGATGCACATGGACTGCATATTGATTTTGATCTGGATGAGCACCGCCGCCAGTTCCTGCTGCAAGGACTGGATGATATCGGTCTGACACTTCAGCATGATGATGAAATTACAGCTTATGAACAACGTCACGCTGCCAAACTGTTTGGCTAAACGAATGGCATTATTGAGATTTTGACCGATTTGATCTGAACTTTGATCAACTTGACTTAAGTTTGATTCAATTGATCTGTATCTTTATGCCGGGCAATAGGCCTCTAAGCGAACTGGAAACTTGCTGTTTCCAGGGCTTGCTTAGAGGTTTTTTGTGTATCTATTTTATGATTCAAGTTGTGCACTATTTCTTCCGTGACGTCAATAAAATGCATCCTTTTTCCGACTAAATATGACAACGTTGTAACCGGATCAACAGACAATATCTGATAGACTGAATAGTAGATTATGGAAGGGTACATATCGCTTTAGAAGATTCATCCCAAGATGCAACTGGAACGTTCATAACTTAACAAGAATGGTGGATGACGTATGAAGAAATGGTCGGCAGCAGTCGTATTTGTCCTGTTCCTTTGTCTTTTCCCAATGATGGCTCATGCGGATCGTGTGCCTTCAATCATGCTGGATGGGATAGCTATTGACCAGAAGGCAGGGGCTCCAGCAGAGAACATCGGTAAAACCGTGATGGTCCCGATCCGGATTGTGTCTGAAAATCTAGGTTACGACGTCAAGTGGGAGAAGGCAACGCAGACAGTGCACGTTCAGAAAGGCAGCAGCTTCATTGAAATGACGGCGGGCAAAGACGCTGCAACGGTTAATGGGAACGTAGTTAATCTGGATGCACCTCCGCTGATTAAACAGGGGACAACCCTTGTTCCACTTCGTTTTGTTGGTGAGGGCATGGGTCTTCAGGTCGGATGGGACAATGGAACTAAAACGGTTAGCTTATTCAGCATTCCTCCTGTTGTGGAGACAGAGAGTGATCGTGACCCGGTAGACACGCCTGCTCCGGTTGGGTCAAGTGAGCTGCAAAGTATAAGTTTCAGCGGTGATCGTCTGATTGTAGCGACAAGTGGAAGCATTAGTCCTAAAGTATCAAGTATTAGCGGGCCGGAACGGATTATTGTAGACCTGCCAAATACAACCTTCTCACAAACATTTGTGCAGGGACAGGCCTCGAGCCCTGATGGAAGCGGGCAGATGAATATCCCCGATTCTGCGCTGGTTTCCAAAGTAAGGTTTGCCATGTTCAGCAGTTCTCCTTCAACGGTGCGCATCGTTCTGGATCTAAGTCAGAATGCTACCGCAAATTGGTCGCTTGGAGAGAATAACGTGCTGCTTGTTGATGTTACGGCTGGCAATGGGACCACGAACAGCGAACCGGCCTTGCCGGAGAAAAGTGGTAAAGCCGTTGTAGTCATTGACCCGGGACATGGGGGACGCCAGTCCGGGGCGGTCAGCGTAACAGGAGCATATGAGAAAGATTTTAATCTGGCTGTCGGACTTAAAGTGAAGGCACTTCTGGAGCAAAACCCCAACATTCAGACGGTAATTACACGTCAGGATGATACCGAGCTTTCGCTGCAGCAGCGTGTCGATATAGCAAAGCTGAATCAGGCGGATCTGTTTGTATCTATTCATGGCAATAAATTTACGACGCCTGTTCCGAACGGGATTGAGACGCTGTATACACGCGAGGCGAGCAAAAGTCTTGCTGAAACACTTCACAAACACGTATTGCCTGTTACAGGGCTCAAGGACCGTGGCGTAAAAGTAGCAAGTCTGCATGTAACCAGAGAAACAACCATGCCGGCAGTTTTGCTTGAGCTGGGCTTTTTGAGTAATCCGGCTGACGAAGCATTAATGCTGTCAGAGGCATATCAGAATCAATGTGCTCAGGCTATCGTAGATGGAATTGTAGAATATTTGAGTGTAACCAATCGAATTTCGTAAACATGCAGATTCGACCAACGCGTTGTTTCAAGATGCACATTTGATAAAAAAGGAAAAAATCAGACATTAAAATGTAAAAAAAGCTTGATCTGTCAACGTTTTTTTTCTGTTATGTTGGAATAAATTCGCAACTTTTGAGATTGCAAGGCGTCTAATAGGTGTCTGGTAATGCCCGCGTGCTCAGTGGAAGTTGCAAGCCTGCAACATGCGGCAAAAAAATATGAGATTGGTAGGGGTGAAGGATGAAGAAGTTCGGTTTTTTGGTACTGTTATTTGTCTTCGGGTTCGTTTTCCCGGGCTATAGTCATGCAGCAGCAGACACGAAAATTATCCTAGACGGGACCGAGATCGTGCAGCCTTCGGGTGCGAAAGCGGAGAACATCAACAGCAAAGTGATGGTGCCAATTCGTGTTGTATCTGAAAGTCTGGGATATTCCGTGGATTGGAAGCAGCAGTCGCAAACGGTGACGATTAGCAAAGACAACACTGCCATGCAGATGATTGTTGGACAAAAGAAGGCAACGGTGAACGGCAGTAACGTAGACCTGGATGCCCCGCCCCTCGTGAAAAACGGTACGACATTAGTGCCTCTCCGGTTTATTGGAGAACAAATGGGTCTCAAGGTGGGTTGGAACAACACCACAAAGACGGTAACATTAGTTACCCAGAATTCAGGTTCCGGAAACGGAACAACTACTCCTCCAAGCTCCGGCAATGATGGTGGAGGATCGGATCAGGAAGGTCTTGTACTGGTGAACGGCATCAGCTTCAGCGACAACCGCTTAATGATTGCAACAAGTGGAAGTACGAAGCCGAACGTCTTCACGATGACAGGACCAGATCGCATCGTTATTGATCTGCCTAATACGGCATTTGCTGATTCTTTCAGCCAAGGTCAGGCACTGGACAGCAATCAAAATGGTCAGCTCGTCGTAAACGGTTATCCTGATGTGTCGCAAATTCGTTATTCCTTATTCAGCAATAGCCCTTCAACGATTCGTTTTGTCATTGATCTGACAGGCTCTAAAGGCTACAGTGTGCAGAACGATGCTGGATTGATCATGATTGATCTGAATAATCAGAATGGTACACCTACAACGCCAGTTGGCAACAATGGCAAGAAGGTTGTCGTCATTGACGCCGGGCATGGAGATCAGGACCCGGGAGCTATTGGTGTTACGGGCAAAAGAGAGAAGGATTTCAACCTTGCCATGGCATTAAAAGTCGAGGCCCTTCTGAAAAAAGAACCAAAAATTGATGTGGTATTAACTCGCAGTGATGATACATTTCTTGCATTGGCAGAACGTGTGAAGGTTGCACAAAAAATAAATGCAGATATTTTTATATCGATTCATGCGAACAGCGGCCCAGTTGCGGCATCGGGAGTAGAAACTTATTATTCCCGTTCGGTGAGTAAGGAACTGGCTAACATTATGCATAAGTATCTCGTGCAGACTTCGGGTTTGAAAGACCGGGGTGTGAAGATGGCCAGCCTCCATGTAACCCGTGAAACAACCATGCCGGCAGTTTTACTGGAGGGCGGATTCCTCAGCAACAAGAGTGATGAGGCTGTACTGTTTACGGAAAATTTCCAGAACAATGTAGCAAAAGGTATTGTTGCTGGGATCAAGGAGTATCTGGGAATTCAATAAGGGACAACCCTTATGCTGAGGAGGCGGAGTTAGAATGAACAAAAAAATATGGATCGCAGCTTTGCTGGTAACTGTAATGGCTGTAGCTGCTGGATGTGGCAGTAAACCGACAGCTGCTCCGAGCCAGACACAAGGTACGGGATCAGAGACACAAACAGGAACCGGCGTAACAGAGGTAGATGGTCAGGTCATTACTGATCCTGCAACGGCGGATTCCGAGGAAAATACAACACCATCCACATCGGCAAATGGCAGCTCGGAGGGAACCAGCTCTGGAGGTGAAACTTCTACGGACAAGCCTTCAGTATCGGACAGCAAGCAGCAGAAGTCCATTGAAGTGTTCTATACTGATCCGGAGGAGCTTGAGCTGCACAAGGCATCAGCTGAAATTGCATTTGCGTCGGATGATGAGAAATACAAAGAGGCTTTTGCTTCCTTACAGCAAAGCAAAGACGATAAGCTTGTTCCACTCTGGTCTAAAGATATTGAACTGAAATCCGTTCAGTTCAAGGATGGAGCACTGACACTGGATATTCATATGCCAGATACAGCACGTCTTGGTGCAGGTGGCGAGGTATTTGCGCTGGATGCACTGAAACAAACATTTTTCCAGTTCGATGAAGTGAAATCACTTGATCTGCTGGTTGACGGCAAATCATCTGAAAGCTTAATGGGGCATGTGGATCTGGAGCATCCAATGACAAAATCCAACTAGGGCGTGTCTGAAAACTCTGAAGGCGGTAAAAGATGCACTTCAGTAGGTTTCAAGACACGTCCTGGGTCATGCTTCTAATGTTTTACCGTACCGTGGACACGGAATCAGATCGTTTTATATGAGAGAGGGGAATCATAGGTGACTTTTAAATATAACCATTCATCACATTCTAAAAAAGTAGCATCTGTCGTGCTTGCAGGCATGATGGCCCTGAGCTCGGGAGGAGCTGCCATGGCCGCAGACTCTACACAGACAGGGCAGGGTCAAAGTGCGGCAGCGAACAGCACGGCTGCACCGACGGGTTTGTTCAGTGACATCAAGGCCGGATTTTGGGCTGAGAAACATGTATATAAACTGGCGTACCAAGGCATTCTTCTCGGTAATAACGGTCTGTTCCGTCCAGGGGACGCGGTAACGCAGCAGGAAGCGATAACGATGGCTGTCCGTTTCATGAATATGGAATCCCAATTGAACACAAGCACGGCTGCGGCATTACCGACAAACATGGAAGTGGACAACTACTTCAAGCCTTATGTTGCACTCGCACTTCAACTGGGACTCGTAGATAAAACGGAAGAAGCAACGGCAGATGTGTCCAAAACAACTTGGGGGCAAAAACCGGCAACACGTGAATGGATCACTAAATTGTTGATTCGCTCGCTTAACAAGGATGCCGAAGCAAAAGCTCAAAATAATCAATCTACGGGTTTTGTGGACAATGCAAGCATTGCCGACAGTGCCAAAGGGTATGTAAATCTGGCTGTTAGTCTGGATCTGGCCAAAGGTCTCGAAGGCAATAAGTTTGATCCCACAGGTTCTGTAACTCGTGCGCAGCTCGCGACGTTTTTCAGCCGCGGGGAATCGTTAACGGATACGAAGTATCCGAACACAGCAACGGGTTATGTGACCGGATTAAAAGACGGGCAGATCACGCTCGTGGTTGATGGCAAGGCCGTTAACTATGCAGTGAACAGCAGCACCCCTTATTTTACCAAGGATAGTGAAACACGAGCAGCAGCATCCGATGTGAAGCTGTACACCAAAGTGCTGGTTGTAGGCTCAGCAGGTAGTGCCTCTTACGTTGAGGTTATTGATGCCAATCCTCAAGTGGAGAGCATTGAAGGTACATTTGCGCGTTCACTGTCAGGTAATAAAATCGGCTTGTTCGTAGGCGAAAATTATGAAACCTACAGTTACGACGAGAACACAGCATTTATCGACCAAAATGGCAATGCCATTAAATTGTCTGACATTACGGCGGACAGCATTATTGAAGTGCAGCGCGAGACATTCTCCGCTGACAAAAAAACAGTGGTGATCCGGGTGAAATCCGGCATCGTAAACAAAAGCGATAACGGTGTGATTGCGGAAGTACAGACTTCTGGCAAAACGATCAAACTGGTCAATGCAGCAGGAGCAACAGAACAGTACACATATAATGATAATCTGATTATCCGTTATCAAAATCGTATTCTGTCTCTGTCTGATCTGAAGGCAGGAAGCGCAGTGAAATATACGGTAAAAGACAGTGTGCTGCAAACGATCGAGCTTGCTCAAGGGGTTGAGCAATCCGTTCGTGGAACGCTTGTTGAGATCGGTGGCAATCAGTCTACGGTGACATTCAAGCGCGATGGCGGCTCCCTTGAAGCCAAGCTTCTGATTGAAAAGCCGGAAGTGATCATTAACGGCATTCAGGATGCAACGCTGAATGATCTGATTACAGATGCAACGAATGGCGACAAGGTTGAGCTTACGTTAAACAGTGATGATCAGGTGACACGCATTCAGGTCATTGGACGTCAGATGGAGCCTTTGAATGGAGCTACGGTTGTCTCCTACAATAGCAAAACAAAAGTGCTGACGGTACTCGATGCCAATAAGAAACCGTATGTGTTTACGCTTGATGAAAAGACAAAAATGGACTATAACGCAGCCAAACCGACATTGGCAGGACTGGAATCCCTGCTGAATGATGGCCGCAAGCTGGATCTGACTTATGTAGGAACTCGTGCATTGTCTGTAAAGGTCATTTACAAGTACGAGGGAACGATCACAAGTATTGATACTACAAATCGAAAAATCAGCTTGTTATCCAGCGGTCAAACGGTGACTGTGCCATATACAACAGCTCCAACGGTTGAAATGTATAATAAATCCAGTGCGAGCTTGTCTGATCTGAAGATTGGTGACAATGTTACCGTTACTCTTGGATCGAATCAGGATGTGGTACAGAAGATTGCGCTCAAATCGGTGGCTCAATTTGAAGTTGCAGGTGTGGAAACGAATGGTCGAGTTCGAGTGAAGGCTGATTTGCTTACGAGTCAGTTCTACGTGGACCAAGCGGTGTTGACGGATGAAAATGGACAAACGATTACTCCTGCACAGCTGGTTACAGGCAGCCTGATTAATGTAACCTTTGAAGGAACAACACCAAAAGCGGTTCAGGTCGTCAAACGTACACTTGCTGAAGTGACAGCGGTGGATGCTTCTTCCGTAACCTTGAAACAGTTCAATGGTTCGACAGAAAAAGTGGCAATCTCGGGCGCGGTGAAAGTTGTGAAATCCGGCTCGACTTTAACCTCTTTAAGTAACCTGACGGTGGGTGACCGTGTGGAAATGACCAAAGATACAGATAACTCCACACGTTTCCGGGTGCTTACTGTTATGAGCAAACAGTTCTGGTCTTATGATGGAGTAGGAAACCAGATTTTGGTTAAACGTGAAACGACAACGGACACCAATTATCGTTTTGCACTGGGTTCAAGCGTATTTGTTCACCAGGGTGACAACACTTTAAGCGTGCAATCTCTCAGAGATAATGATAATATTGTATTGTATCTCTTGAACAATGTTGTGTTTGAGATTCAAAAACAGTAATCGTTTCTTTTCGAGGATCAAAAGAATGACCGTCTTGATACGGGATCTTTCCCGCATCAGGACGTTTTTTTTGCAAGCTTTTTGGGAGGTAGCTCTTCATGAATGCAGCGACGGTAAGACATATACTCGAAACAATGGAAGCCATGTTTCCTGATGCACATTGCGAATTAAATCACAGCAATGCATTTGAGCTAACGGTTGCGGTGCTTTTGTCTGCGCAGTGTACAGATGAAACGGTGAATAAGGTCACTGCGGATTTGTTTCAAAAGTACCAAAGTCCGGCAGATTATTTGGCGGTTCCTCTTGAAGAGCTGGAGCAGGATATTCGTCGAATCGGGCTGTACCGAAACAAGGCCAAGCATATCCAGAACATGTGCCGAATTTTAATAGAGCAGTATGGCGGTGACGTACCGCAGGAGCATGATCAGCTTGTCACTTTGCCAGGAGTAGGGCGCAAAACCGCAAATGTCGTTGTATCAAACGCGTTTGGAGTACCGGCGATCGCTGTAGATACCCATGTCGAACGTGTGTCGAAGAGACTTGGGTTAGCGGGTTGGGATGACTCCGTACTTGAAGTCGAGAAGAAACTGATGAAGCGCGTACCTCGGGATGAATGGACTATAACTCATCACCGGTTTATATTTTTTGGACGCTACCATTGCAAGGCTCAATCTCCCCAGTGTCATATCTGTCCGTTACTGGACATATGCCGTGAAGGGAAAAAACGTATGAAAACGTCCCAGATCAGGAAAGATAAGGAACGTGCAACTCCCCGAAAACGAAAGTTAAATTCAACAGCAGAAAAGGATGAATAATGATGAAATGCATTTCCGTGTACACTGACAACTTTGAAGCCTTCTCCGATATTTTTGAACAGATCGTTGAACAGGATATGGCTGAGAATGAAGAAAAAGAAGTTGAAGGCATCACTGTAAGTCACTCTGGTGATGTGCCTGAACATTACCTGGAGCGTATGTCCACGAAACCAGAAGTGGTTGTGATGAGAGACAAAGGCAGAAACATTACGATTTTGCAGCATGGTCAGGTTTTCGAAATTTTGCTGCCTGTAATGGAGAACGCAGTATCCTAAGTTTTGTTTAGTCTAAAACCTATGATCAAGAACCTGGCTGCCGTGACACGACCGTTCTATTGAGTATGCAGATGCGGATGGCATGTCATGCGGTCAGTTTTTTGATGATGAACGTTCCGTGTTATGCGGAAATTATAGTACAAAATTTTAAAACCGACATGATCGGTTTTATTTTTTTATGCATACCACAATCAGTACATACATTGTATTAAGACAGATTGCAGGCAGAAATGATCTCGTAATGCAATGATATTGATCTGGAATTCATCTACATGCAGATTCAAGTGAAAACGTTCAAATTCAAACATGATAATGTTAAACTAAATAAGATATAACAGAGATTGACGTCGATATGGATGTCAAATTAGAGGAGCCAGGAGGAAGGCCAGTCATGTCCAGAACAGATTTTCCAGCAGAAATGGCCACACCTTTGAACCCGTTGCGTGAAGCAATGGAGAAGACAGGGGACCAAACCGCTGTAGAGGCAATAACGGATTTAATCAGCAAGGCGGAAACAAAACATTTGACGATTGCGTTCTGCGGACATTTCTCGGCAGGCAAATCGAGTCTGATTAACAGCTTGTGCGGTAAAAGGGTGCTGCCCTCCAGCCCTGTGCCAACCAGTGCAAATGTGGTTGCCATCCGCAATGGCAAGCCGAGAGCACTTATTTATACATCTCCGAGCGTAAGCGCTGACAATAAAGATAAAGGCACGCTTGAGGTTTCACCCGAAGAGCTCGAGGCGTATTGTAAAAATGGCGGGGCATACAGCTCTATTGAAGTATGGGATGATATCCCGCTTTTGCAGGACGACGCCGTGTTACTGGATACGCCGGGCGTAGATTCAACCGATCGCGGGCACAGCCTGGCCACACATTCAGCACTGCATCTGGCAGATGTTGTGTTCTATGTTATGGACTACAATCACGTTCAGTCGGAGACCAATCTTTCTTTTGCGAAAAGTTTGTCCGACTGGGGCAAGCCGCTGTTCCTGATCGTAAACCAGATTGATAAGCACCGGGAGCGTGAGCTCTCGTTTGAACAATATGTGCAAGGCGTAGAAGCAATTTTTGAAGCATGGGAAGTGCGTTATGATGGTCTGCTGTTTACCTCATTGCGAGATCAGCAGCATCGATATAATCAGTGGAAGCAGCTTCCCGAACTTATTACCCAGATGATGAAGAGCAAGGAAGAGCTGATCTCACACAGTCTGGCTAGTTCGGCTCGTCATATTACGGAGCAGCATCTGATGCGTGAGGCGGGAAAACGAGAAGATGAGGAAAATGCACTGCTGGAGGAGATTGGCGGTCAAGAAGGCATCGAACGTTTGTCACGGGAGCTGGCGCTTCTGGACGAACAAGCTGCCGAGCTTCACGCCAAACCTTCGCGGATACGCGAAAAATTCAGAGCAGAGCTTGATTCGCTGCTGGCTAATGCCAATCTTACTCCGGCAGACATTCGTACTTCCGCAGGAAGTTATCTGGAAAGCCGCAAGCCCGGTTTCCGGGTAGGCTTGCTGTTCTCCGGCGGCAAGACGGAGCAGGAGAAGCAGCGCCGGGCTTCGGAATTGGTAAGACTGCTGCAGGATCAAACCACTAGCCAAGTGGAGGTTCATGTGCGCACGATGCTCAGACAGCTGGGTGAAGCCCATCAAATCTGGGGCGCGGAGTGGGAGCAGGCACTGAATTCAGAGCTGCCTGCAATCGATGAGGAATTGCTTGAACTGAAACGAAGTGCGAGTGCAGAGCTGTCGCCTGAGTATGTGATGCAATTCAGCAAGGATGTCCGGGGCGAGATCGAGGCCCGGTATCGCAAGTCGGCCATGGCGCTGGCCGACCGCATCCTGAAAGCGCTGGCTGCGCAGGGCGAAGCCGCGCTCCAGGCGCTGGACGCCAACCGCGCAGCGCTGCTGGCGCAATCCGCGGCGGCGGCGCGCTACACGGCGCTCCAGCGCGCCGCCGCCGAAGAGGCAGCAGGGCTGCGTAGCCTGCTGCCTCCTGCGGGCCCCCTCACCTCCGGGCTGTTGCCGGAGGTGAAGGGCCCGCACGTGCCCGCGCCTGGACCGGGCGAAGCTCCCGGTCCGCAGGCGGGCACGTTCACGTCTGTGGCTGCGCAGCCACAGACGCACGCCCCTGCGCCGCCGCGCGCAGCAGCGGCGCAGGGCGCACCGGCGGCGGCTGGCGCGGAACGCCGCCGGCGCCTGGACGCAGCAGCGGCACGGCTGGAAGCCGCTGCTGCGCTGGTGGAGCCGTACCCCGCCATGGGGTCGGCGGTACGGGATTTGCGTGCACGCGCAGCTTCGCTTGCGGGCGGCACGTTCACTCTCGCGCTGTTCGGTGCGTTCAGCGCGGGCAAATCCTCCTTCGCCAACGCTTTGCTGGGCGAAGCCGTCTTACCCGTATCGCCGCATCCAACGACAGCGGCGATCAACCGCATCATGGCTCCGGCCGGCGGCGCGCAGCATGGAACAGCCCGGGTCCGCATGAAGACCCGGGACGCCTTCCAGGAGGACCTGGCGTATTCCTTCCGCCTGCTGGGGCTTGGCGAGCCTGGCGCAGAATGGCAGAAGCGCGTGAAAGCCTTGACACCGCAGGATGTGCATCCGGCTGGTCGCCCGCATTACAGCTTTTTGCAAGCCGCTGCTGCGGGGTGGCAGGAGACGCAGGATCAGCTGGGCCAGGATGTGCTGGTTGATCTGAACGGATATCGCAATTTTGTAGCGAACGAGAAAAAATCCTGTTTTGTTGATTCCATCGATCTATACTACAGCTGTGATGTAACCGAACAGGGCATTGTGCTGGTGGATACACCCGGGGCAGATTCAGTGAATGCACGCCACACCGGCGTAACGTTTAATTATATGAAAAATGCCGATGCGCTCATTTTCGTAACGTATTATAACCATGCCTTCTCTCAAGGAGATCGGCAGTTCCTGAATCAGTTAGGACGGGTCAAGGACAGCTCAGCGATGGATCAGATGTTTTTTGTTGTCAATGCAAGCGACCTGTCCTCTTCGGAGGAAGAGCTGGAACAGGTGCTGGAGCACGTAGGTACAGAGCTGCGCAGCAACGGCATTCGTTCCCCTCGTTTGTTCCCGGTATCCAGCATTATGGCGATGGAAGGCAAGATGGATGGCAATGGCGATCTGCTGCAGCAATCCGGTTTCATTCGTTTTGAGGAGGAGTTTAACCGGTTTGCGGGCAAGGAGCTGGCCGACCTTGCAGTAGGTGGAGCTTCCGAGGAGCTGGCACGTGTCATCCAGCGTTTGAACAAACGTGCGGAAGATGCAGCTCAAGGAGAAGAGAAACTTCGTGAGCGGCGGAATAAACTGGAGACGATCTCCGGGCAATCACGTGAGCGGATCCAGCGCTTGGCACAGCGGGCGATGAAGGATGAGCTGACACAGGAAACGAATGAATTGCTCTTCCATGTCAGACAACGTCTTGCGTTCCGGCTGGGTCAGTTTATGGCAGAAGCATTCCATCCCTCGGTGCTGCGGGAGGATCAGGGCAATCTGAAAACGGCTTTTGCGGCATGCGGTCGGGAGCTGCTGCGTATGATCGGTATCGAGCTTGAGCAGGAATTGCTTGCGACGACTCTCAGGCTGGAGCAGACTGGGCATGCATGGGTTGCCAAACAAGTAACCGAATGCATAGATGAGGTGAAGCACCTGACCAGCGGCATTGATTTATCCTTAACCTTGGATGAGAAATGGAGCACACCGGTGTTGGAGGAAATCCGGCTGGAGGAACCGTCCGGTTGGAAAAACTACTGGAGTTACTTCCGTAATCCGAAGCAGTTCTTTGAAGGGGATGGACGCCAGCGCCTTCAGGAGGCGCTTGATCCTGTGCTCAAACAGATGATTATTGAAGCGCTGCCTGCCTCGGAACAAAAGCTGATTCAATTTTACGATACACAGGTCTGCCAGTCGGTGCAGCATCAAGCGCGTCAGCTCACCGAGCGCTTGGATGAAGCGATTAGCGGACTGCAGGATACGCTCGAAAGTGGAATTCCGGCAGAGCAGTGGGCGGCTTTGTCCGCACAGCTGGAACAGATGCAGGAATAAGAGGCCGTGGAGCTTTGATCACATCGCTTTGTTTTAATAATGTGTAAATGCGAGCAAGTGATACCTTGTCCCGTGACAAGGATTGTTCAGCCAACACAGCCGTGATTATGGAAACGTTTGTAAAATAAATGATTTCTTCCAAAATACTTTGAAAATGTTGCAAAAACACGTTCAAAAAGGCTCCCGCTGTAAAGGCATACAGGGAGCCTTTTTTTGGTATGACCAACCTGAAATATAGAGAATATTCAAACATTTGATTGAAAGTCGGGTATTGGTCTCCGTTAATGCGATAATAAGCTGAAAGCAGCCTGAATATGGTCTATTATTCGCTTTGCCGCGAATGGGGGACGGTGATAAACTTCATAAATGTTCATATCATTTAATGCAACATCAGAGGAGGAGAAACATGGATGTTCTTAGGCAACTGCAAACCTTTTTTTGGGAGAAGCGAACGTATTTACTGGTATCAATCTTGTTCCTCGCCTTAGCGACCGCACTTGGATTGGTATACCCGAACCTGCTGCGGATTTTGATTGATGATGTCATTGTTCCACGAAATTTTGAAGACGTTCCCATACTTGCCCTGACTGTGTTAGGTGTCGTTATTTTGAAAGCGGGAATGCAATTTTTACACGGTTTCTTTGGTGGGCGTCTGGGTAACTATCTGGCCTACCGCCTGCGTAATGCATGTTATGAAAAGCTTCAATTTCTATCCTTCCGTTATTATGATACGGCCAAAACAGGTGATCTGATGTCCCGCCTCACGGGAGATTTGGAGGCCATCCGTAACTTTATCGGATTTGGTTTCGCCCAGATTCTCAACATGGTTCTAATGGTCGTGTTCGGCGCAATTATGATGATGACGATGAGCTGGAAGCTAACGCTGCTGACCCTTGTCTGCATTCCTCTGCTTGCCTTCGTTGCGCTTCGATTCGAATCCAAAATTCACCCTGCATTTCAGGAGATGAGACTTGCTCTAAGCTCGCTGACTACAGCGGTACAAGAGAATATTACAGGTGTAAGAACCGTTAAATCCTTTGCACGCGAGCCTTATGAAGTGGAGAAGTTCTCTACACGGAATGAACGGTACAAAACCAATCAGATCCATGCTGCTACATTGTGGAGCCGTTATTTTCCCGTCATGGAGATCCTGGCATCGGTAAGTGTTGTTCTTCTGCTCGTAGTTGGTGGAAGGATGGTTATTCAGCAGACACTGACCCTGGGTGAACTTGTTGCCTTCTTCAGTCTGATCTGGTACATAATCGGTCCGATGTGGGGACTCGGGTTTCATATCAATAACTATACACAGTCCAAAGCTTCCGGTGAGCGGGTGCTTGAGCTGCTGAATACCCCTGTTGACGTTGTAGAGACAGAAGACCCCGTGATTGTGGAATCAGATCAGGTCAAAGGTCATGTGACTTTTGAATCAGTAACCTTTGCCTACGGAAACAAAATGCCAGCTGTAACGGATATTAATTTTGATGCTCCACCCGGTTCTGTAATCGGTTTCCTTGGCGGAACAGGCTCCGGTAAATCGACCATTATACAGCTGCTGATGCGAGCGTATAACGTCAATTCAGGCGCAATCAAGCTGGATGGAAGAAATATTAAGGACATGGGCATTCGCAGCTTGCGGAGTCAGATTGCTTCCGTGTTCCAGGAAACGTTCCTGTTCTCTTCCAGCATTCGCAATAACATCTCCTACGGACTGAAAAATGTGACGATGGATGAGATTATCCGTGCTGCCAAGCTGGCGAAGGCGCATGACTTTATTATGGAGTTTCCCGAAGGGTACGATACAGTCGTGGGCGAACGAGGCATGGGGCTGTCGGGTGGTCAGAAACAGCGGATTGCCATTGCCCGGGCCTTGCTCAAAAATCCGAAAATTCTCGTGCTCGATGATGCAACCAGCGCGGTGGATATGGAAACCGAACACGAAATTCAGTCGGGCTTTCAAGAGGTTATGCGCGGCAGAACAACATTTATTATTGCACACCGGATTTCATCCCTGCGCCATGCCGACGAGATTCTGGTGCTTGATGAAGGACGCGTTGTACAGCGTGGTAAACATACAGAGCTTATTCAGGTGCCTGGACCTTACCAGGATGTGTATAACATTCAATATGCAGACTACATTGCCCGCGGCAAGCGGGAGGCTGGGGAGCAGGTGAACTCATGAGTGCCGAGACGATAACAGACAGGCGTGAGGTCAAAGGGACCTCGAATCCGAAAATGAATGAACGATTTGTCTATCAGGATGATGAAGTTATTGAGAAGCCGTTTAACTGGCAAGAATTCGGGCGATTGTTCGCCTATATGAAACCGTATGCGAAGCAGCTGCTGCCGCTCGTCATTCTGATGATGATTCTGGGAACAATTACGAAATTGTCCGTACCGTTTCTTATCAGTCTGGCTATCGACAAAGCAATTGCGCCGCAAAGCGGAGTGCCTAGTGTAACAATGCTGTATCTGATTGCAGGTTCAATCCTGCTGCTGTATATCATTCAGTGGGCGGCTAATACGTACCGGATCAAGCTGACAAATGTAATTGGACAGCGGGTTATATACGATCTTCGTTCAGACTTGTTCAAGCATATTCAGAAGCTGTCCTTCAACTTTTTTGACAAAAGGCCGGCAGGCTCAGTGCTTGTGCGTGTAACGAATGACATTAACTCCTTGCAGGATCTGTTTACCAATGGTGCGGTCAATGTCATGATCGACTGTGTGCAGCTGCTGGGCATTATCGTTATCCTGTTGCTTATCAACTGGAAGCTGGGGCTGGCTGTAATTATTACGGTGCCGATCATGTTCATAATATCCACTAAACTGCGTGTCATGATTCGCCGGGCGTGGCAGGATGTGCGGATGAAGAACTCCAGAATTAACTCTCACTTGAATGAATCCATTCAAGGCATCCGGGTAACGCAGGCATATACGCAGGAAAAAGAAAATATGAAATACTTTGACAATATGAACATGTCCAGCAAAAAGTCCTGGGACAAAGCATCTGCAATGAACCAGGGATTCGGTCCGTTAATTGAAATCACAGGCGGCTTCGGAACGCTCATTCTGTTCTGGTATGGTGCACATCTCATTCAGAATGAAATGTTAACCGTGGGTCTGCTCGTTGCCTTCGCCAACTATGTCGGCAACTTCTGGGACCCGATCAACCGTCTGGGACAGATGTACAATCAGCTGCTGGTGGCGATGGCTTCATCCGAGCGTATCTTCGAATTCATGGATGAGAAGCCGCATATCGCAGATAAACCAGGGGCAAGACCGCTTCCTTCTATTAAAGGCGATATCGTGTTCGACAATGTGGTGTTCGAATATGAAAAAGGAAGACAGGCGCTCAAAGGCATCAGCTTTTCGGCTAAGGCCGGGCAATCCATTGCCCTTGTAGGTCACACTGGCTCGGGTAAAAGTACAATTATCAATCTGATTAGCCGCTTCTATGATATCACGAGTGGACGTCTGACCATCGACGGACATGACGTTCGCGATGTAACGGTTGAGAGCCTGCGCAGTCAGATCAGCATTGTGCTGCAGGATACATTTATTTTCTCGGGAACCATCCGCGACAATATTCGTTTTGGACGGCTGGATGCGACCAATGAAGAGGTAGAGGAAGCCGCCAAAGCCGTTAATGCTCACGAATTTATTATGAAGCTGCCGGGTGGGTATGACACGGAGGTTGAAGAACGTGGTAACGTACTGTCCATGGGACAACGGCAATTGTTGTCTTTTGCCCGGGCGTTGCTCGCTGATCCGCGAATTTTGATTCTGGATGAAGCCACAGCCAGCATTGATACAGAAACCGAGCTGAAAATCCAGGAGGCACTCAAGGTGCTGCTCCAGGGACGCACATCCTTTATGGTTGCTCACCGACTCTCTACCATTCGCAATGCGGATAACATTATTGTGCTGGATCACGGGGAGATCAAGGAAGAGGGGAATCATGAGCAGCTCATTCAGAAGCAGGGCGTATACAACGGTCTGATTGAAGCACAGTACCGGTTTTTATAATTAGTCCGAAGATCAACAAGCACTTGAGTACAGTTCGTATGAACAGACACTTCAGTCGACGGGATTTCTCTTCCTTTCAAACAGGTTTGCCTGACGAAAGGAGGAGATCACGGGGCTGAAGTATTTTTTTGCTCAGCTTCCATCAGGAATCATGTTTTCCTGACCACAAAAGGATTAAAGTAAAATATGTTATATTTTAAATATAGGATAGACAACAGAGACGTTTGGAGGAACAGCATGCGGAACAAAGGTACCGAACAGGTCATTCCACATTCTATTTTTGATGTGCTAGATCAAGTGCATTTTAGTTTATCGGAGCTACAAACAGCATCGGCAAGCCAGTCTGAGGCTGGTTGGAGGCTGGGCAAACATTTTCTGGAAAGTTACATGCTGCTTTTTGCAGCGAGTGGTGAAGGGTGGCTGACGATAGATGGTCAATTTATTGAACTCCGAAGTGCAGCCTTTTATATCGGTTTACCTGGGCAGTTAGTGGAAGCGGCGTTTCAAGGAAAAGATAATCGCGGGCTGTACCTGATGAAATTTAGTGTTACATCAAATAGCAAAATGACTGGCACATCCGTACATGAAATGATGAAACAAGTATATATGCAAAGCAATAATAGTGAAATAAGCTGCAGCTCGCCAGCCGTAATCCGTTTGTTGTGCCAGGACATTGAGGCGTTCATCCGGTGTGAGGCAGGACTGAAGCGGTATTACGGTCAGATTCGATTCCAGGAGCTGTTATATCTGATGTTCCATGATATGCTTCATGTCGAAACACAGAATATACGGCTGCCGATCGAGCAGGTCAAGCATTATATCGAACAGCATTATATGGAGAAAATAACGATTCAGGATATGGCTGAGGCTGCACGGATGAGCTCACGTCATTTCATGCGTTTGTTCAAAAAAAGATACGGCTGCAGCGCAGTAGACTATCTGACAATCTATCGAATCAAGCAGGCACAGATCATGATGAGGAATGACCATAGCCTTAGGCTCAAGGAGATTGCGACCTGTGTTGGATTTTCGGACGAAATGTATTTCCGCCGAAAATTCAAACAAATTTCGGGTGTTCCACCCGCCACGTTTATTCGTAACAGCAAACAGCGTATTGCGGCTGTTCATCCACTAGCGATCGGCACACTGTTGGCACTCCAGGTCATCCCCTGCGCAGCAGGAGCGAATCATCCATGGACGGCATATTACAGGCGCAAATACGAAACAGATACAATTACGCCTCTTGATGAAGCAGAGGAAGATGTCCTGCAGCAGCTAGAGACGATTCGTCCCGATTATATCGTTGCCGTTCGTGAAGAGATGTCGCATAACATGCTGCAACGTTTAAAATCACTGGCGCCTGTATGTGTACTTTCAAAGTCGAATGGAGACTGGCGTCATCATCTTAGAACTGCTGCCGAGTGTCTGAATCTGTCTCCTGCTGCCGAGGTTTGGCTGCAAAGGTATGAGCAAAAGGCAGCTGTCCTGCGCTCACAGCTGTCTGAGCAGATTCGCAAGGACACACTGCTTGTCATCAGCATTCAGAAAGCTTGCATTCAGGTGATGGGTCCACACACGATTGCTTCCGTTTTCTATACGGATCTGAAGCTGAAGGCCCCGGAAGGCATAGAACATATCTGGGAGAAGCAGCATCTGCACATGGGGGATCTAGGTGATCTGACACCTCTCGTCATAGATAGGGCAGTAGTCATTGTCGGTGAAAATGCTGCATCCAGACAGACCTGGCATAAACTGAGCAACTCCGAGATATGGCAGGCTACCAAAGCGGCCAAAGAGGGCTCTATTCGCATGATGCATTCAGGTGTTCTGCTGGAATATACTGCTTTTACTCACGATCTGATGCTGGACGAAGTGTTAGATTTGTGGCAACATCGTCCATAATATAAAGTCGTTATCGTCAGTATCTTGCGGCACAGATATTTAATATACTACTCCTATATCTAATTGATAATGATAATTATTATTGATTAGTAGCGATCACATTTTGATTCATATATAGGAGGTACATAAGAAGTGAAGTTGAAATACGGGGTATTTACAGGAGTTATTTTATTGTTGTTATTACTCAGTGCATGTGGACAGGCTGCCGCGCCCGAAGCGTCTGGTTCAGGAGAGGGCGGTGCAAGTCAGCCCCCTGCAGCTGCATCCAATACAAGTACAAATGACACGGAACAGTCGAATATGAATCAGGTCAAGGTCGTACAAACAGAGATGGGCGAGATTACAATTCCTGTGTCACCTCAGCGTGTAGTTGGCTTATCGGTTGTATATCCGGAACTGTTATATGCGCTCGGCATTGTGCCGGTTGCCGTACAAAATTATCATGAAGAATTCCCGAAATATTTGCAGGAGCCTTTTGCAAGCACCGTAAAAATGGGGATTGCCAAGACTCCGGATTTTGAAATGATTCTTGCCGCTAACCCGGATTTGATTCTGGCTCCCTCCTGGTGGTCCAAAAAGGATTATGAGCAACTTTCTCGCATCGCACCAACCGTACTGCTCCCTGAGCGTGAGGAATGGCCTGAGGAGCTGCAGGATATCGCCTCCGTTCTTGGCAAGGAGGCTGAAGCTAGGCAGGTCATGGCCGATTTGGAGCAGCATGAGAAGCAGGGAGCTGACAAGCTGCACAGCCTGATTGGGGATGAGACCGTATTGTATGTGAGAGTAATGGAGAAGGAAATCATTCTGAATGGTCCTAATCTCTCGCGTGGTGCCTTCATTCATAAAAGGCTCGGTTTGAAACCTTTGAGTAATTTCCCTGAAAGTGAAGCTTCACTATCGATCTCAATGGAAGTGCTGCCTGAATATGATGCGGATCATCTGATTATTCAGCTCGATGATAACGAAAACCCGCAGATCAAGAAAAAGTATGAGGAATTGTTAAGCACATCCATCTGGAAAAATCTGAAGGCTGTCAAAGAAAATCACGTATACCTCGTAGGGGGTAAGGAGTGGTTTAATCTGGGCATGGCCCCCTTGGCTGATAATTATGTCATTGATGATATTGTTGCTGCATTTGAAGAGAAGAACTGACTTGTATACGAGCAATCATATGATAGCAGATATAATGGTCAGAACAGGAATAGGATGTGTCTGTAATGCATAATCAGGACGTATATGATCTAACGATTATCGGCGGTGGTCCGGCAGGATTGTATGCGGCGTTCTACGCTGGCATGCGCGAGATGAAAGTGAAGCTCATTGAGGGTAAAGACGAACTGGGCGGATTTTTGCTGACGTATGTGGATAAAACGATCTGGGACGTTGGCGGACTTCCGCCTATGAGATGTGCCAAGCTTATTGAGCATCTTGTTGATCAGGCTGGTACATTTGAACCAAAAGTTGTGCTGAAGCAAACAGTAGATACGTTTAATCATTTGCATGATGGGGTTATTGCGTTGCACACCGATACGGGTGATTCACACTATACACGTACCGTAATTGTAGCCATTGGCCGAGGTGTTGCCGAAGTGCAGAAGCTGGATATCCATAGCGCACAGGATTATGAGAGAAGCAATCTGCATTATACGATTCAGAACCTGGATTATTTTGCCGGAAAAAAAGTGCTGATCTCCGGCGGTGGCAACAGTGCCGTAGACTGGGCGCTTGAACTTGCAGAACAGGCCTGCTCGGTAACGCTGGTGCATAGACAGGATTCATTTCGCGCTATGGAGCATAATGTGAGTCAGATGAAGAAGAAAGTAGATGTACGAACGCCCTGTTACATTGAACGTTTTTACGGTAACGGACAGCGTATTCATCAGGTTGGCATAACGGATTCAGCGACAGGAGAAACGATCCGACTTGATGTGGATGAAGTGATCGTAAGTCACGGGTATACAAGTCATGTCAGCAATCTCGCCCGCTGTGGTCTGGATATGCAAGAAGGAATGCTGGTTATGAATCAGTTGGCTGAAACCAGTGTGCCTGGTATTTTTACAGCAGGAGACTGCGCGACGCGGGAAGGTAAAGTGCGGCTGATTGCAGGTGCTTTTAATGATGCGATTGTTGCGGTCAACAGTGCAAAAAGGTTTCTGGAGCCTAACGCTGCGGGAATGGCCTATGTTTCCTCCCATAATGAGCTGTTTCGGGAGAAAAATCGTGCACTGTAACAAGCCGACAGGCTCATCATAATCTTCTAATCAATAGCTGTATTAGAATAAGAATGCTTATTCGTTTTATATCCTTAATTTTGGGAGTAATGGAAGGAGTGACGAATCAAGAAATGTAATTTGTAAAAATTGATCGAAAAAACACAAAAAATCTTGTAAAATTCACAAGAAAAATAGGGAGCACTCTTGCAATCTTTAACCAAAACCCCGAAAATAGAGAGACAGATATAGAAGATTTCTCTTTGGGAGGATTGGAAAGAACATGTGGGGTGCTCCTTTTTCGGCTCAAGCCAAAAAAATGCTGCTGCTTGGCAGCGGAGAATTGGGTAAAGAGGTCGTGATTGAGGCTGCACGTCTGGGCGTGGAGACGATTGCTGTTGATCGTTACGAGAACGCACCAGCGATGCAGGTCGCTCATCGATCTTACTGTGTCGACATGCTGAATGGCGATGCATTGAAACAATTGATCCGTAAGGAACAACCGCATTACATCGTACCTGAAATTGAAGCCATTGCAACAGAGGCACTGCTTGAACTCGAGGAAGAAGGCTTTTGTGTCGTACCAACGGCCCGTGCTGCCCGTTTAACTATGGATCGCGAAGGCATCCGTCGTCTGGCGGCCGAACAATTGAACCTTCCTACAGCAGCTTATCTTTTTGCGGATAGTCTGGAGCAGCTTCAGGAAGCTATTCGTGAACTGGGAACACCATGTGTTGTTAAACCGCTCATGAGTTCATCCGGTAAAGGGCAGAGTGTTTGTCACGTACCGGAAGACGCAGCGAAGTGCTGGGATCTTGCACTTTCAGGAGCTCGCGGCAAATCCGTGCGCGTAATTGTGGAAAGCTTTGTGAAGTTCGAGAGTGAAATTACATTGCTTACCGTCAGATCGGTATCGGGAACTGTTTTTTGTCCGCCGATCGGTCACATTCAGAAGGATGGGGACTATGTCGAATCATGGCAGCCTCATGCGATGACATCGGAGCAATGGACGCAAGCCTGTCATATTGCGAAGACGGTGACCGATGAGCTTGGAGGATATGGACTTTTTGGTGTTGAACTCTTCCTGACTGCAGATGGTGTTGTATTCAGTGAAATTTCACCGCGTCCGCACGACACAGGTATGGTCACAATGGTAACGCAGGACAGCTCGGAGTTTGCGCTTCATGTGCGTGCAATTCTTGGTTTTCCCGTCACAGAAGTACATCTGCTGACACCGGGAGCTTCGGCAACGCTGAAGGCCGATGTTGAAACAACGGATTTCACCATTGGTGGAATGGAAGAGGCACTGGCTTTACCTCGTACTCAGGTTCGTGTGTTTGGCAAGCCTGAAACAAAAGCCGGGCGCCGGATGGCTGTAGCATTAAGTGCTGGAACAGATGTGGAAGAAGCTCGTAAAACAGCGGTTCAAGCCGCAAATATGCTGAAAGTGGAGGTAAATCATGTCCAATAATGTGGAGGCCCCTGTATTGATGATCCGAGAGTGTGAGCTGCGAGATGCTGAAGCGGTAACGGGATTAATGCGAGAGGTCAGCTATCCGACAACAACCAATGTAATGAAAGAGCGCATTGAAAGTTTGGAGAGCAATCCCAACGCGTGCATGCTTGTTGCCGAAGTGGATGAACAGATTATTGGTGTGATTGGTTTGCAATGTGTTCAAAGTCATGCCTACCCTGAGCCTGCTGCACAGATAACATCTCTAATCGTTGGTCAGGAGCATCGCGGCAGTGGAATTGCTCGTCGTTTGATGGCTCGTGCTGAAGATTGGGGCAAACAGCAAGGCGGTAAACAATTATTTGTCACAGGTGCCAATCGTGAAGTGACCTCAACAACCTATTCATTCTATGAGCATATCGGCTTCCAGAAGAAAGGTTATCGCTTCAGTAAAGTTCTTTTATAATAGATGACAAGACATTCAGAGGGTGCAAACCTGGCTGAGTGTCTTTTTTTATTACAAAAAAGTCATTTTTCCAGTATTTGCGGGTTCACATTCTCCTCATAGCTTGTTATACTGCAAGAGTAATGATTACAAAGTTGTAACAATTAAATTTTGAGGAGATGAATAATTTGAAGAAGAACTGGATGAAAACCGTTGTGACAGGTAGTCTGACAGCTGTGCTTGCCGTAGGGATTATGCTTCCTGCCTCCGCGTCTGCTGCAGATTCAACATATAAGACGGCAACTACGACAACTTCGTATAAAGTTTTGAATGCAGATAGTCTGAAAGCTTATATTGAGGCGTGGCTCAAGCAGAATGGTTACACTGTTGCTGATGGACAAACAACAACGGAGAAACCTGCTAAACAGCCTGAAACAACAACTCCTGCTCAGCCAAGCAAACCTGCCACACCAGCACAACAAGAAAAACCGACAACAACAACACCTGCCAAAGATCCTTCAAGCACAGGCAATAACGGTACAACAAGCACACAATCCGATTTTGCCGCACAAGTGGTGAAACTGGTCAACGCTGAACGTGCCAAAGCAGGCCTGGGTGCGCTGTCCTCCGACGCGCTTCTGGACAAGGTTGCTGTAGCCAAAGTGAAAGATATGAGCAACAACAACTACTTTGATCACCAGTCCCCAACCTACGGTTCTCCGTTTGATATGATGAAACAGTTCGGGGTAACTTATAGCTATGCAGGTGAAAATATCGCCAAAGGTCAAAAGACACCGCAAGAAGTCGTTACAGCCTGGATGAACAGTGCGGGCCACCGTGCAAACATTCTGAATGCAAACTTTACGCATATCGGTGTGGGTTATTACAACGGATACTGGGCTCAAGAGTTTATCGGTAAATAAGAGCTGAAAATGAATATTCTATAAATAACGTCATAATAAAAAGCCATATCTTCACTTAGCGTATGCTTTGTGGGATATGGCTTTTTACCAGTTTTCGACCAGAATTCTGTATGGCTTTCTAAATACTGCGCAAAATTTGCAAATTCACGACAGAAGTTTTATGTTATTTAGAATAGGGTCATTTTAGAGTAAAGCTATTATACATTTTACACACCTGACTGGAGATGTGATGCATGAAAAAGAACAAAAATCTGGATTCAGCTCCCTGGATCTGGCGAAGTGTAAGCACCATATCCATCTTGGCAACGCTGCTGTTGCTGTTTGGATTTGGTTACGCCATAAAAGATGTAATTTACCCTAAAGGGGATTCAAAATTAAATGATGGACAGCAGGCTGCCAGTCCGGCTTCCGAGGATCAAAATGGCGGCAGTAAAGCGATTGTCGAGGATGGGAAAATTCGCATGGCCGTCATCGGTGATTCTCTTGCCAGAGGCACAGGGGATGATGAAGGGCTTGGCTTTGTAAGAAGGGCGGGTAATCTGCTCAAAGATGAGGGTTACGATGTACAGGTGCTTAATAATCTGGGTGTGAACGGGCTCAGAACAGATGCGTTGTTAAAAAAGCTGGATGAGCAAGGCGTCAAGTATGTCCTGCAGCAATCCAACTTTATTTTGCTCTCGATCGGTGCGAATGATCTGTTCCAGGGCGGACAGGTGCTTCAGGGCGAGGACCCGCCAACTGCCGAAAAGCTGGCTGCTGCGCTGCCCGAAACATCGAAACGGCTGCAGGAAATTCTGAAGAAGGTGAAGGCAATTAATCCTGAAGCACAGATCTTGTATATCGGATTATACAATCCGTTTGGCAATGTTAAAGAGCTGGAGAAGCCGGGTAACGCAGTAGTTGCTGCCTGGAACGAAGCGGCGATGAGTATTTTGAATAATGAAGATAAAATGACACTTGTACCGACCTTTGATCTGTTTGAAAATCATCTGGATGAGTATCTGTCATCTGACCATTTTCACCCTAATGCACAAGGATATCAGCAGATGGCAGTGCGTATTGCACAGGAGTATCAGGGAGAAAAACCTGCAAAAGGGGGCTCGAAATAGATGGCAGAGCAGCAGTATGATTCGGTCCTGTCCGTACAAAATCTAAAGAAAAAGATCGGACGAAAATGGATTATTAAAGATGTCACGTTTGATGTGAAGCCCGGCGAGATTTTTGGCTTTCTTGGACCAAACGGGGCAGGGAAAACAACGACGATTCGTATGCTTGTCGATCTGATCAAACCTACGGAGGGCAAAATATCGGTTTGCGGCTACGACGTAAACCGCGATCCCGAGCGTGCGCTGAAGTATGTTGGTTCCATCGTTGAAAATCCCGAGGTGTATACATATTTGACCGGGTGGGAGAATCTGGAGCATTTTGCCCGGATGCAGCCTGGTGTGGACCATGACCGTATTCAGGAAGTGGTTAACATTGTACGTCTGGATCAGCGAATTCATGATAAGGTCAGAACGTATTCTCTTGGTATGCGTCAGCGACTAGGCATTGCACAGGCCTTGCTTGGCAGACCTCGATTGCTTATTCTGGATGAACCGACGAACGGCCTTGATCCGAAGGGAATCAAAGAACTGCGGGTGTTTATCAAGCAGCTTGCCAGCGAGGGCATGGCGGTATTTGTCAGCAGCCACTTGTTAAGCGAGATTCAGCTCCTGTGTGACAGAGTTGCGATAATCAGTGCAGGCCGTGTGCTGGCTGTTGGCGGTGTCAACGAACTGATCGAGGATCATTCCAAAGTGGCAATCTGGCATCTTACGCCGCTTGAATCAGGTCGCCAGATGCTGGTCGATCAAGGGATCACACTAATCGATCGGCCAGGTGATGTGATGGATGACACCATTGTTGCAGGACTCGGGCCCAATTCGGTTGTTGCCGAGATGCACGAAGAGCTGATTCCCGAACTGGTGCAGCAGATGGTACAAGCAGGCATTCAGGTTGAAGGTGTGCAGCGGATTCAGCCTACCCTTGAGCAATTATTTTTAAAAATGACAGAAGGTGAATCCATTGAATAATATCATGCCGCTGATCCGTAACGAGACCATCAAGATGGTGAAGAAGAAACGTCTTTATATTATTTTCATCGTTCTGGCTATACTTGTACCGATGTTCACGTATGCTCAGATGAAATCAGCTCAAAATAACCGTGACAAGTTCGGCGGTGACTGGCGGCTTGAATTGCAGCAGGCGATCACGGACAACCAGAATTCACTGGGAAGTGATCGTGTTCCTGAGGAATATAAAAAGTATAGAACGGTTTATATTCAGCAGATGCAATATTATCTGGAAAACAATATAAACCCTAAAGAGCCTGGTGGTGTAACGTTTACGAGGGAGTTTATGAACAATGCGGTAGGTTTGTTTATTCCTCTTTTGATTATGGCGATTGCTTCGGACCTTGTATCGGGTGAACGAACAACAGGCACGATCAAGATGCTGCTGACCCGTCCAGTCAGACGTTGGAAGGTGCTTCTCAGCAAGCTGATTACGCTGATTATGTTTGTTTCCATTATCGTTGTATCTGCTTATGTGATCTGTTACGCGATATCGGGGGCGGTCTTTGGTTACAAGGGCTTTGGAATGCCTGTTTTCACGGGTTTCAAAGTCGTTGGCACGGATGTGGATATGTCGGCAGTACATGCGGTAAGTCAGTGGCAGTATATGCTGATGCAGGCGGGGTTAATCTGGTTTGTGAGCATTATTGTGGCGATGCTGGCATTTATGGTTTCGGTGCTGGTGCGGAGTACAGCCGCAAGCATCGTCATTATGATGGCTTCGCTCATTGCTGGAACTATTCTGACGAACATGGCAGCTTCATGGGAATCAGCCAAATATTTATTTATGGTTAACCTTGAACTGCCTGATTATTTGTCCGGCGGACTGCCGCCAATTGAAGGCATGAATCTCGGTTTTTCCCTGATTGTACTTGGCGTTTGGGGTGCTGCATCACTCATCGTATCATTCCTTGTCTTTACGAAACGGGATATCTTGAATTAAAATGGACAAGGATAAGAAAACATCTGTTTGCATTTCAGGCAAGTTTGTAGTTTCAGTTAAGAAGGGGGAGCATGAATGGTCGAGCAAATCGATGTGTCGGCAGGTTCGACAGGCGGAGGGCAAGTTGCCTCGGGCTACGACGCGGACGACATTCAAGTACTTGAAGGACTGGTAGCGGTTCGGAAACGGCCAGGGATGTACATCGGCAGCACCAGTACTTCAGGTCTACATCATTTGGTATGGGAGATCGTGGACAATGCTGTCGATGAGCACCTTGCCAAATTCTGCTCCAAAATCGATATCACGCTGCACAAGGACGGTTCTGTTACGGTTCAGGATAACGGAAGGGGAATTCCGACAGGCATACATAAAACAGGGATTCCTACTCCCCAGGTCGTGTTTACGATTTTGCACGCAGGCGGTAAGTTTGGCGGATCAGGATACAAAAAATCCGGGGGTCTGCACGGCGTAGGGGCTTCGGTCACCAATGCGTTGTCGGAATGGCTTGAAGTCGAAATTTTCCGGGACGGCAAAATTCATCGTCAGCGTTTCGAATATTGGCAGGATAAAAAGGGTGTCGAGCATGTTGGAGAACCTGTTTCGGGGCTTGAAGTGATCGGAAATACGAATCGAACTGGAACAAAAGTAACATTTAAACCGGATATTCGTGTTTTTCAAAACGGTATTCAGCTGAATTACGATACGCTTGCCGAGCGTCTTCAGGAGATTGCTTTTCTGAATTCAGGTCTGAAAATTGTGTTAAAAGACGAGCGTTCGGGCCATCAGGACGAATTCATGTATGAGGGCGGCGCAAGCCAGTTTGTCGAATATTTGAACGAAAATAAAGATGTGCTGCATGATGTCATTCACTTCTATGCGGAGAAGGACGACATCGAGGTGGAGATTGCGATTCAGTACAACGCCGGTTATACCGAGACGATTGCTTCGTTTGTTAACTCCATTCCTACCCGCGGCGGCGGAACACATGAGACCGGATTCAGAGCGGCATATACCCGTGTGATGAACGATTACGCCCGCCGCACCAGCATGATTAAGGAAAAGGATAAAAACCTGGAAGGCAATGATCTGCGTGAAGGCATGATGGCTGTGATCAGTGTCAAAATGTCGGAGGTCGAATTTGTCGGCCAGACCAAAGACCAGCTTGGCAGTGCTACGGCACGGAGCGCAGTGGACTCGGTTGTGTCTGACAATATACAGCGTTTCCTGGAAGAGAATCCGCAGGTAGCACAGACGTTGATTCGCAAAGCTGTGCAGGCGTCCAAGGCGAGAGAAGCTGCACGTAAAGCCCGTGACGAGATGCGTTCGGGCAAAAAGCGCAGCGAGAGCTCCAACTTGAACGGCAAGCTGACGCCAGCGCAGTCGAAGGATTTTACACGTAATGAGCTGTTTATCGTAGAGGGAGACTCTGCGGGCGGTTCGGCCAAGCAAGGGCGTGATTCCAAAATTCAGGCTATTTTGCCGCTGAAGGGAAAACCGCTGAATCCGGAAAAATCCAAGCTGGCGGATATTTTGAAAAATGAAGAGTATCGTGCGATTACAGCGGCCATCGGGGCGGGCATTGGTACGGAATTTGCTGTAGAAGATAGCAATTATTCTAAAATCATTATCATGACGGATGCCGATACGGACGGTGCACATATCCAGGTGCTGCTGCTTACGTTCTTTTACCGTTACATGAAACCGTTGATTGATGCAGGTAAAGTATATATTGCGCAGCCGCCTTTATATAAACTGACTCGCAAATCCGGCAAAATGGCTACGGTAAGATATGCTTGGACGGATGAGGAGCTTGCCAACTACATGAAAGAATTCGGCAACAATGTCGAGCTGCAGCGTTATAAAGGTTTGGGCGAGATGAACCCGGACCAGCTGTGGGAAACAACGATGAATCCGGAGACACGCTCGATGCTGAAGGTGGAGATCGTGGATGCGGCCAAAGCAGAGCGTCGTGTATCCACGCTGATGGGGGATAAAGTGGACCCGCGCAAACGCTGGATCGTAGAGAATGTTGACTTTACAGAGTACGAAGAATAGAAGGTGCTTGGAATGAGTCTATCAGAACAATTTATGCCGGCCTTTCTGGAAGAGGTCGTGGGTGACCGTTTCGGTCGCTACTCTAAATATATTATTCAGGACCGGGCAATACCCGATGTACGGGACGGATTAAAGCCAGTACAGCGCCGTATTTTATACGCGATGTACGATTCGGGCAATACACCGGAAAAGCCATACCGCAAGTCTGCCAAAACCGTCGGGGATGTTATGGGTAATTATCACCCTCACGGGGACTCCTCCATCTACGAGGGCATGGTACGTATGGCTCAGCCGTGGAAAATGGGTCACATGCTTGTGGATGGACACGGTAACTGGGGGTCACAGGATGATGATCCGGCTGCTGCTATGCGGTATACGGAGGCCCGCTTGTCGTCCATTGCGATGGAGATGCTGCGTGATATCGAGAAACGCACGGTGCTGTTTAAGGATAACTTCGATAATACAGCCAAAGAACCCGTGGTGCTGCCTTCCCGTTATCCGAATCTGCTGGTCAATGGCGTAAGCGGCATATCGTCCGGTTTTGCTACGGAGATTCCGCCTCATAATTTGCGTGAAACGATTGATGCTTGCATAGCCGTAATGGAAAAGCCGTCTATTGAGCTGGACGAAATTATGATGTTTATGAAAGGTCCCGATTTTCCGACAGGTGGATTAATTATGGGCGGCGACGGCATTCTGGATGCCTATCGGACAGGTAAAGGACGAATCTACATACGTTCCAAAACCGATATCGAAAACATGCGCGGCGGCAAGCAGCAGATTGTGATTACCGAGATTCCGTATCAGGTTGTGAAATCACGTCTGGTGACCACAATGGAGAACATCCGTCTGGAGAAAAAGGTTGAGGGTATTGCAGAGGTTCGTGACGAGAGCGGCCGTGAAGGTCTGCGAATCGTGGTGGAATTGAAAAAAGATGCGGATGCCCAAGGCATTCTGGCTTATTTGCTCAAGAAAACCGATCTTCAGGTTACCTACAACTTCAATATGGTTGCTATTGTGAACAAAGCACCGCAGCAACTCGGTCTGAAGGCCATTCTGGAAGCGTATATTGCCCATCAGCGTGAAGTTGTGACCTTCCGGACGAAGTATGAGCTGGAAAAGGCAGAGGATCGCGCTCACGTGCTTGAAGGGCTTGTGAAGGCTCTTAACATTCTGGATGAAGTGATTGCGGCAATTAAAGCGTCGAAGAATCGTCAGGACGCCCAGAACAATCTCACCTGGATGTTTGGTTTCACGGAGCGTCAGGCCGACTCCATTCTTACCTTGCAGCTGTATCGTTTGACGAATCTGGAGATTAATGCGCTGCAAAAAGAATTGGATGAGCTTATGAAGAAAATTTCACAGCTGCGTTCTATTCTGGAGAGTGATCGCAAGCTGATTGGCGTCATTCGCAAGGAATTGCTGGAGATCAAGGAGAAGTACGGGATTGACCGCCGTTCTGCAATTCAGGGCGAGGTAGAAGAGCTCAAGGTGAATCTTGAAGTGCTGGTCAATGCAGAGGATGTATTGGTAACGCTGTCCAAAGAGGGTTATGTGAAGCGTTCGAGTATGCAGTCCTTCACACGGTCCGGCGGCGAACGAAGCGCCAGCGGTGTGAAAGAGGGGGATTACATCTCCCAGGTGCTGGATGTGAATACACTCGAGAACCTGCTTGTGTTTACGCGAAAAGGGCAATACTTCCTCCTGCCGGTTCATCAGGTGCCGGAATTCAAGTGGAAAGATCCTGGCACAGCGATTGTTAATGTGATTCCACTGGCGAAGGATGATCGGATTGCCAGTGTGCTGGCCGTCAAATCCTTTGAAGAGCCGGATCACAGCCTTGTATTTGTGACACGTAAGGGACAGGTGAAACGAACCGAGCTCAAGGAGTACGTTACAAAACGTTCTGGTGCAGTTGCCGCCTGTAAGGTAGGTAAGGACGATGAAGTTCTATCTGTACATTTGAGCACAGGTGGTAAAGACATTATGCTGATCACCAAAGAAGCGATGGCCATTCGTTTCCGTGAGGATGAAGTCAATCCGATGGGACGTGTCTCTGGCGGTGTTCGCGGTATTCAGCTTAAAGAAACGGATGAAGTTGTCTCTGCGCTGTGGGTCGAAGGAGAAGAGGGCGAAATTGCTGTATTGTCTGATCTGGGCTATGGTAAACGTTCCTTACTGCTCGACTATGCCTTGCAAAGCCGTGGAGGCAAAGGTCTGGCTACGTTTGAATTCAAGGAAGGTAAACGTGTCAAGCCGAATGGAAGCCGAATAGCAGGTGCATTCTATTGCAGAGAACAGCGCCAATTGACTGTCATGACCAGAGAAGGGCATGCTCATTCCATCTCTTCAGAGAGTGTGCCACTGACTGAACGGAAGCATATAGGCAAATTGCTCGTATCCGTGGATAAGCAGGATGAAATTACCGAGCTGATCCCGGACTTCAATGAAAATCAGCCAGAAGCTGCAGTATAAATTAATCTCAGAAAGACTCTTCGCAGACATAGCTTATTATGTCGGGCAAAGAGTCTTTTTTTGTTGTTCCAAGGCGGCTTTGAAGCGCGTGTTCAAGCGAAGTTTAACAACCTTCGTCGATTGCGGTCGATCGCTGGGAAATTGAAAAAATGCAGCAGGAATGCGGCTTCAAACCGCGAAAAGTTAAGCTAATGA
This sequence comes from Paenibacillus sp. JGP012, assembly GCF_014203995.1. Taxonomy (NCBI): domain Bacteria; kingdom Bacillati; phylum Bacillota; class Bacilli; order Caryophanales; family Paenibacillaceae; genus Paenibacillus; species Paenibacillus sp. JGP012. The sequence goes on from NZ_JACHKG010000015.1 coordinate 126,346, forward strand.
ACAGATAAATCGTTGCCAGGAGGAGTGATGTTCAATGTATTATTCTGATTTTGCCAAATGCTGGTCAAAATTAACGAAGGATTATAAATTGCATATGGATCAGGAACTGGCGCCTTCTCTCACAGAGGCGCAGCTCGCAGTATTGGAAGTGCTGGAGGATCATGAGAAGATGAAACCGTCCGATCTGATTCCGTTTCTGGCGACTACCCCTGCTGCAGTAACGATGCTGCTTGATCGTATGGAGAAAAACGGCCTCATTTGCAGGGATCGGGATGATCAGGACAGACGGATTGTCTGGGTCTCTCTCTCGGACAAGGGCCGAATGGAAACGAAACGAGGCGTTACCATTCGCAATGAGTTTATGAATTCGGTTCTTAGCAACATTTCGATGCACAATCAACAATTGTTAGTGTATTTGCTTGGAAAAATGACAACACCCAAAACTCAAGTACAGGAGCCAGCTTTAACCAGCTCGGTTTAAAACCAATTACAGATAGGTACACTGGTGTACACATTGCGGTACTGTGATGAACATGCGCTCTTTCTTGATGACTGAGGGTAGCAGTAACGATGCATTTGAACAGACTTCTGGCTTTCGAGCGGGAGTCTGTTTTTATTTAAAGCATAAAAATAGATTTGCGTTGACAACTACATCACTATATCTTAATATTACGATATAACGATTGAGGAGGAGTTGCTTTTGAATTTCCCTGCTTTTGATCGGAATCAACTAAAGCAGTTTGACGAACCCGCTGAATTTCTCAAAGCATTGTCTCACCCGATACGTCTATGCATCGTACGGGGCTTGATGCGCAAGAAGAAATGTAATGTTTCATATATGCAGGAATGTCTGGACCTTCCGCAATCTACCGTGTCGCAGCATCTGCAAAAGCTTCGCAGTGCAGGCATTGTAGCAACTGAGCGTAATGGTCTTGAAGTAAATTATGTACTCGCTGATCCACGTGTGGAACAACTGGTGAACATTTTATTTGCAAAGGATGAATGCGAAGATGAATGAACGTAAAAAAGTGTTAATCGTAGGCGGTGTGGCAGGTGGTGCTTCCGCCGCTGCACGTCTCCGCCGTCTGGACGAACAAGCAGAGATTATTATGTTTGAGAAAGGCCCTTATATTTCATTTGCGAACTGCGGTCTGCCTTATTACATCGGGGGTACGATTGAAGAGCGTGAACGACTGCTTGTGCAGACGCCTAAAGGCATGCAGGATCGATTCAACATTGATGTACGTACAGAGAGCGAGGTTATTGCGGTTGATTCCAGCAAACGTATTGTACAAGTACGGAGTGTGGAACGTGGTGTATATGAGGAAAGTTATGATGAGTTGATTCTGTCCCCGGGTGCTCGTCCCGTTGTGCCTGATCTGCCGGGCAAGGATAACCCGCTGATCTATACGGTACGGAACATTCCTGATATCGATCGAATCAAGGAACAGGTTAGTTCACGTAACAATGAAAATGCAATTGTTATCGGTGGAGGATTTATCGGAGTAGAGATGGCCGAAAATTTGAAGGAAGCGGGGCTTGATGTCACTCTGATAGAGGGAAATGATCAGCTGTTAACTCCGTTTGATCCTGAACTGGCAGCTGCCCTTGCTCAAGAGATGCAGCAACATGGTGTACATCTGTTATTTTCACAACGTGTGCAAGGCTTCCATGCTTTGGATCAAGGCATTGGCGTAGAACTGTCTGATGGCCTTGTGTTATCGGCGGACATGGTCATTCTGGCTATCGGGGTTACACCGGATACCTCCTTCTTGCAGAATAGTGGCGTAGCTCTTGGAGCACGCGGGCACATTGTCGTCAATGAGAAGATGGAGAGCAGTATTCCGCATATTTACGCGGTGGGTGATGCCATTGAAGTGAAGGATTACATTCACGGGACACAAACAGCGATACCGCTTGCGGGTCCTGCAAACAAACAGGGGAGAATTGTAGCGGATCAGATTGCGGGGCTTCCAACGACATATAAAGGAACTCAGGGAACGTCCATCATCAAAGTTTTCGGGTTGACGGGAGCCTCTACGGGCACCAACGAAAAAACGCTGAAACGATTGAACAAGGATTATCGCACCGTAACGGTTCACCCGGCTTCTCATGCGTCCTACTATCCAGGCTCCAGTGCAGTGACATTGAAACTGTTATTCACTCCAGAGGGCCAGATTTTGGGCGCACAGGCGGTAGGTTATGAAGGTGTGGATAAACGGATTGATGATATTGCTGTGGCGATCCATTATGGCGGCAATGTACGTGATCTGACAGAACTGGAATTAAGCTATGCACCGCCCTACTCTTCAGCGAAAGACCCGGTGAACATGATTGGGTACGCTGCGGAAAATATTTTGGACGGACGAGTGAATTCATTCACGTATGATCAGCTTGCTGAGCGTGATCCTGCGGGGTCCATCTTGCTGGACGTACGAAGTGATCTGGAGCACCGCAACGGGAACATTCCAGGCTCACTGTCTATTCCGGTAGACGAGCTTCGCCATCGTCTTGCCGAGCTGGATATATCCAAGGAAATCTGGGTTTATTGCCAGGTAGGGCTGCGGGGTTATACAGCTACGCAAATCTTGCGCCAGCATGGTTATCAGGTGAGGAACTTGAGCGGGGGTTACAAGACCTATCGTCAAGCTCAATTCAAACCTGCACCCGTGTCGGGGGCAGATGGCAACAGTTTGAATAGCAGCAATAGTGGTAAAACAAATGCAGAAACAGTCCAGTCCTCCAAGGAAATTCGAATAGATAATGAGCTGAACGTGTGTGGTTTAAGCTGCCCTGGGCCGCTTATTGAGGTTAAACAGAAAATGGATCAGTTACAGGATGGACAAACACTTCGAGTTAAAGCCTCGGATCCCGGATTTTATGAGGATGTCAAGGCTTGGGCAAGTATGTCCGGGTCGGATGTGCTGAAGCTTGAGCGTGAGAAGGGCGGGGTGATCGAGGCTGTTTTGTCCAAAAACACAGCACCTGTCAGAAGTGAGTCACAGCCATTTGACAAAGCGAGCACGATGGTTGTATTCAGCGGTGATCTGGATAAAGCAATTGCATCGTTCATCATTGCTAACGGAGCAGCTGCGAGCGGTCGCAAAGTGACGATGTTTTTCACCTTCTGGGGCCTGAATATCATCCGTAAGCAAGAGCTGCAGCAAGCGCCTGTGAAAACTGGCATGGCTCGGATGTTTGATATGATGCTGCCCAAAAACAGTTTGAAGCTTGGACTATCCAGAATGAATATGTTTGGTGCAGGACCCAAGATGATTCGAGGACTGATGAAAAAAAATAATGTGGCTTCACTGGAGCAGCTGATGCAATCGGCGATCGCACAAGGGGTAGAGATTGTGGCCTGCCAGATGTCGATGGACCTTATGGGCATACAGCATGAGGAATTGATCAATGAAGCTGTCATTGGCGGAGTAGGTTATTACCTTGGTCAGGCGGATCAGGCGAATCATAATTTGTTTATCTAAACTTAACTGAATACATTCTTATCAATTTTTTAGGTCAACCTCTGTTTCGCTATATAGTGGAACAGAGGTCTTTTGTTTGAATAATCTCATCATTTCGGGACAGGCTACAACTAGGTCGAGGCTTGGAAATGACTAAAATATCCTAAACAATTCTCGATAATCATCAGCTTGAAGCAGATTTCTATGAGAAAGCTGCGCTGATCATGGATTAGAGATACGAAAAATGCTTATATAATACATATTAGTATGCACTGATATTATTTTCTTCAAATTTAATATGTAAAGAGTTGACTATGTAAATTTTTTTGTTATAATAAGTAATTGTTCCCCTGATATTTCGTGTACGAAATATTATATTCCATAAGTAAAAGGGTGAAACAATGACGGACTCGCACGAAGTATTTTACATTATCAACTCATTTCGACAAGTGAATCAGATGCTTTTCCGGGCATTCTGGAATGAAAACAAGGATATCGAGTTGACTTCGATTCAGTTTATGGTGTTATCCATCCTTAAAGAGCGACCAGCTCTGGGTATTAATGAGATTGCTGATCTGTGCCATATGGGCAGCAGCTCGATGAGCGCTGTTGTTGAGCGTCTCGTTAAGGGCGAGTACATTGTGCGTACACGTTCTGATGCGGATCGCCGCTCTGTAGTGCTGCAGATTACAGCCAAAGGGGAAAAGGCCCAGCAGGAGACACAGCAGCTGTGGATGGAGCGTGTATCACCTATACTGGAAATTCCGAAGGATGATCTTGAGCACCTGCTTCGTATTCATAGTCTGATGATTGAAAAGTTACAAGGAAGAGAGATGAACAACTTATGAGCACAACAACTGCTACAGCTCCGTCCTCCGGGATGGACAACATCAAGAAAGGCCCGATTGTAGCGGCCTTGTTAATTGGTGCCTTTGTGGCATTTTTGAACCAGACCCTGATGAACGTTGCTCTTCCTAAAATCATGGAGGACCTCGGCATCGGGCCGAACAGAGCCCAGTGGCTGACCACGGGTTATATGCTGGTAAACGGGGTGTTGATCCCGGTTACGGCGTACTTGATCGCCAAGTTTTCAACACGGCAAATTTTTATAACAGCCATGACCTTGTTTACACTAGGTACGTTGGTATGCGGAATCAGTCCGAATTTTTCTATTCTAATGGTTGGTCGTGTGATTCAGGCCGGCGGTGCAGGTATTTTGATGCCGCTGATGACGGTTGTATTTCTGACCATCTTCCCGATTGAGAAGCGCGGTCAGGCGATGGGTACGATGGGTATTGCCATGATTCTTGCACCAGCGATTGGACCGACATTGTCCGGTTATATCGTTGAGCACTACTCCTGGAGATTGTTGTTCTACATCATTCTGCCATTCTCGGTCATTGCAACAGCGATTGGTATTGCTTTTGTCAAAAATGTAACACGTCAGTCCAAACCGAAACTGGACTCCATCGGCGTTATTTTATCTACACTCGGCTTCGGCAGCTTGCTGTACGGATTCAGTGATGCTGGAACAGATGGATGGGGCAGCACTGTTGTGATCAGCTGTCTGGTTGTTGGTGCGGTTTCCCTCATTTTGTTCGTTATCCGCCAGCTGACTACGGATCATCCGCTGCTTGAGTTCCGTATTTTTAAATACAATATGTACACCTTAACCACCATCATTAATATGCTTGTTACGATGGCCATGTTTGCGGGTATGATTCTGCTTCCGATTTTCTTGCAAAATATTCGTGGCTTCTCGCCTATTGAATCGGGCTTGCTGATGATGCCTGGTGCCATTCTGATGGGGATCATGTCTCCGATCACGGGCCGCATCTTCGATAAAGTCGGTGCACGCTGGCTGTCGGTTGCAGGTCTGGCCATTACAGCCATTACAACGTGGGGACTTAGCCGTCTGTCCATTGACACTACGTATGGATACATGATGTTTATCTACACGGCTCGTATGTTCGGGATGTCCATGCTGATGATGCCAATCCAGACCGCAGGTCTGAATCAGCTGCCTCAACGACTTAATGCACATGGTACAGCAATGTCGAACACACTGCGTACAGTGGCGGGGGCGATCGGTACAGCCATTCTTGTAACGATCATGAGCAGCAAGCTGAAGTCGCATCTGGCCGAAACGATGGCTACGGGTACAGTTGACCCGAATAACAAAACAGCGATGCTGGCTGCTACAGCAGATGCAACGATCTATGGCGTTAACTATGCCTTTACAGTGGCAACTTATATGACGATTGCAGCCCTGATTCTGGCCTTCTTTATCCAGAAAACGAAACCGGCTTCCGAACCGATCAACGCGGAGAAGGAAAAAGCCAAAAAGGTTGCGACAGCTTAATCAGATTAGAAAGAATTCTAAAAGAGAAAGAGAACTCTCCCTGCCGCATTAGGTGTACCCTGCTGGCAGGTAAGAGTTCTCTTTTTTTGTTTTGCAAACGAGACATTACTAAGCTAACGAATTACAATGTATTGTTATTTATCCTCATCCTCATCCTCATCCTCATCCTCATCCTCATCCTTAATTGAAGCCAAATGATGCAGCAACCAATCGGGATCAGGTTCATGTCTGAAGCGTATGAGGTCAATGGAGCCATCCATTTGAAACTCGACTCCTTCGCTAATCAGCTCGTTCTCCTGCATCATACGGGATTCATCGTCTGGTATAGCGATTTCTCCCTTGGCATTGACGACTCGATGCCAGGGCAGACGTTCCTTACGGCTCATGGAGTGCAGGATGCGGACAACCTGTCTTGCCGCTCTGGGGCTCCCTGCAAGGGCTGCAATCTGCCCGTAAGTCATGACTTTGCCCTCGGGGATTGCTGCGATAATAGCGACAACCTGTTTCGTAAACGGGGTCATCATAATCGACTCCTGTCTTTGAACTGAAAATAACAGATCAATAAGATCAAGATACTTTAAAATAAAAAAAGTGCCGCTCAGACATCAGTTCTGAACGACACATTGCAGGCTCAGACGGGTTCTGCCTGTTTGTAGCTTACAAAAGAAGAATAGAGTTAAAGTCTATTCTCCGCAAAAGCTTCCTCATAAATATGTGAATGCCACTCCGCCCATGGAAATTCCCGTGCTGGCAGAGATCGAAGCACGACGTCTTCCTTGGTAACCGGATGTGGAAATGCAGCAATGACAGACCAGAGCGCGATCTGCTGCCCTGGTTTGTTTAGCTTAGCACCATATTTCTGGTCTCCGAACAGCGGGCAGCCAGCTTCTTTCATCTGAACACGAATCTGGTGGGAGCGTCCGGTATGCAGCTCAATATGAACGAGGCTGTACCGATCCGTTTCTCCAATGACCTGATAGTCCAGCACCGCATCCTTGCCGCCAGGCGTACCTTTGGGTACAGCGGTGACGGTATTGGTTCTGCTATCCTTCAACAGTGTGTGTTTTAACGTGCCTTTGCGTGCTGGCAATTTGCCGTGTACAACAGCCGCATAGATTTTACGGAAATGACGTCCGCGCACCGTTTCGGATAATCTGGAGGCGGCTTTGGAGGTTTTGGCAAAAATCATCGCACCTCCAACCGGGCGATCCAGACGATGCACCAGGCCCAGATAAACATTGCCGGGTTTGTTGTATCGTTCCTTCAGATCCTGTTTGAGCAAAGTCAACAGATCGGGATCACCGGATGCATCTTCCTGTGTAGGCACATTCACAGGTTTGCTGATCCCTAACAGATGATTATCTTCAAACAGAATGTCAATCTCTCCGCCTTGCCGATGAGCAGACATCATCAGGACTCCCAGCGGCCCAGAATACCGCATGGCAAATCCAGACCACTGCGTGTAATCGGCAGGCCGATCTCTCCTGCTGTGATCTGTCCGCCATACTTGGCAGACATCGTCATTGTCAGCATGTTGCGCAGTACTGTGGAGGAGATGCCTGTCGTATACGAATTCACCAGCATAAAGAGCGGGTTGTCCGACAGAATGGTCATACAGGATTTCAGGAAAGGATAGAGATTCTCTTCCAGCTTCCATGTTTCGCCGTTCGGACCACGTCCGTAGGAAGGAGGGTCCATAATAATCGCATCATATTTGTTGCCGCGGCGCTGCTCGCGCTGCACAAATTTGAACACATCATCGGTAATAAAACGAACCGGACGGTCAGCAAGGCCGGATAGCTGCACATTTTCTTTGGCCCACTGAACCATGCCCTTGGCTGCATCGCAGTGAACGACGGAAGCACCGGCGTAAGCGGCAGCTACTGTTGCACCGCCGGTATAAGCGAACAGGTTCAGTACAGAGATCGGACGTCCTGCATTTGCAATTTTATCCATCATCCAGCTCCAGTTAGCGGCTTGTTCAGGAAACAGACCTGTATGTTTGAAGCTGGTCGGCTTAATATGAAATTTCAAGTTTTCGTACCCGATCGTCCAGCGTTCGGGAATAGGCTTTTTCATATCCCAGCTGCCGCCGCCAGAGGAGCTGCGGTGGTAGTGACCATGAGCTTGACGCCATTCATGGGTTTCATGTTCGAGCGGCCAGATAATCTGTGGATCAGGTCTGCGCAGGATGACATCGCCCCAGCGCTCCAGCTTCTCGCCGCCTCCAGTATCAATTACTTCATAGTCTTTCCAGTTCTTTGCTACGTACATAGTGGTTTATCCATCCTTCAAAATTCATTTGGATACTATTGTACAACAAAAAAGGGGCTCTACGCCAGCAAGGCTCCTGGTCATCAGGCAGGATCATGACGAATTTCGACATGAAATTAAAATTGAAGAGATTAAAAATTAATTTGACAATGATAATCATTATCACTTATGATTTTGATATTACAATATGTTAGTAAATCCTGAAGATCGTCTTGGGGATATGATGTATATGACAAAGATAAAGCGAGGGACAATAGATGGCTAAATGGTTGGTTGCTTTTGCCAGTATGACGGGAAATACAGAAGAGATTGCGGAACTGATTGCGGAAGGCATAACACAGAGCGGACATGAGGTGGACCTTAAGTCTGTTACAGATTGTAATGCAGCCGATGTGCTGGATTACGACGGATTTATGATAGGTGTGTATACCTGGGGAGATGGAGAATTACCTGATGAGTTTCTGGATTTCTATGAAGAACTGGATGAGCTTGATCTGAGTGGAAGAAGAGCTGCCGTATTCGGCAGCGGTGACACCTCTTATGAACAGTTTTGCAAGGCAGTGGATTTGACAGCGGAGAAGCTGCAGGAGCGCGGGGCGGAAGTATCACCAGAGACGCTCAAGATTGAATATAGTCCGCTGGAGCAGGAGAAGGAAACGTGCCGGGATTTTGGCATACGTTTCGTTGCTGCCGGTGAGAAGGTATCATAAATCAGATGTTACAGCGTGATGTTCAAGCAGCAGTGACCGCAAGGAGCAGTGAGCTTCCCGGACGTTTGCTTGAAGACTACAAGCTGGAAGAGATGCTGCGCAGCCCGTACAGGTTCATCCGCCCTGAACCTGTATCTGAGCAGCAGCCTGCACTGCAATGGAGACATCGTGTACAGTATGCTGTCAGTCATGCCATCAATTATTTTTATAGTGTAGACCCCGAGATTCGCAAAGAAATTCCGATTCAGTATGTACTTGAAAAATGGTGGCCCAGAAAAACGGACGGCTTTGATTCCGTACTTCACTATTGGGATGTCAAACACAAAATGATTGATGAATTGTCACTCGCCATTGCAGCTAATGAGGATCTTCAGCATCCCGTTATTTTATTCGAACAATGGAAAACAGAGGTGCCTTCCTTAACACTGGATATGTCGATCATATTCCAGGCAGTCTGGCAGCCTGAAGGTTGGGATCAACTGCTCGTACAGAAATATATGGTCGTTCATGATGCCAATGTTGTGGAGGCATTCCAGCATATGGTCAGCGTGTTCTGCTGGGAGGCGTTTGGCAAGCTGCCCGGTATGATCGAGATTTACAGCTTGCTCGAAGGCCGCAAAATCAGATTTATGCCAGGCCGTCAATCGTTGCAGCGTTCAATGGATTATCTTCGTCTTGTGCGGGACAGTCTGCTGATACCGCAGGAGACCGCATCTGAACGTTTTACAGCCAAAGACAAGAGCCGCGTACATGAAGAAGTGGATCGGTGGAGAGCCGAAGGAGCAGATTCCAAAAAAACATGGTTGATGTAGCGCAGGTTTCCAGTTGTATGACAGTGGGTATTGCAGAGGAGGGAACGAAGATGACAACGTTATACAGGCAAGAGAACAGCATTGGCAAACGAAGAGCAGGAACCTATGAATTCAGCCCTATGCCCGTACCACAATCCGTGATCCGGAGGCTGCTGGATGAGGCAGATCCATCCTTATATGTTATGAGCCCGGCACCCTGGCGTTATATGCTGTTCTCCGGTGAAGGGCGTCAGCTTTATATGGAAGCCGTCAGACAGAGCTTTCCTCCTCATCTTGCGGATTGTCATGGAAGCTGGGCCGCGTACCAATATACAGAAGCTATTCCGGCGCATCTGGTCGTGGTTGCTCCTGTGTCGGCTGACACACCAGAGGATGATATGATATCTGCCAAGGCATGGAGCAAGCGCTTCTGTATGTTGGCGGCAGAGCAAGGGTTACATGCGGTCTGGAAAGTGAATGATTATCAACAGCATCCGGTATTTATGAATTTAATGGGGTTAACCGCGAAAGAACGGGTGCTCGGTGTGTTTCACATCGGCTACGGAGACCAGTCTGAACCACGCCATATGGAAGCAGGCAGACCCGCCTCTGAACTCATGACGGTGTACGACCATCTGGTATAAAGGAAAGTGGTGTCTCCGCTACCCGATGTAATTTGTACGTAAAACAGCCCTCTATTTTGCAGAGCGGGTAAGGAACTGACGAACAAGTTCCCGCTGTGACTGATCCTGAGCACTTGCAGTATACAAGCGGTTAGACACGGTAATTGCGTTGCCGAAGAAAAAGCGTTCAAACTGTGTCTGTCTGCCGCCAAACGAACCTGCTCCGAGTTCCCAGATCAAGCGGAAGAGCGCGTTGCGCTCCGGTGAGCTCAGGTCTGTGCCCCTTAGATAAATGTTCAATGATTCTGCGGCCCCGGATTGAAAGTCCTCTTCCTGAGGCACCATGATCATGCCGCTGGAGCTTAGCAGTTGCAAAATTTCGATCATCTCAGGGTACAGCTTCGGATATAACAGATTGGCAGCCATGAGTGGTTTGGGTGCTGGCAATACATAACCTCTACCGTCGGGTACAGCACCTGCCTCAGCTGCGATCGCAAGCGCCTTTAATGACTCAAGACCGGCGAGGGCACGAGCTGTCTTTTCTATCACATGGGCTTCACTTTTCAGATCAAGTGTATCAGTAAGCAGCTGAATTGTACCCAGGACAAATTCGGTTTTGGCTATATAACGGCATAAAACCTGGTGTCCGGCGTGGATATGAAAATTGCTCCCACTGAAAAGAGCTGAGGACATCTGCTCATTACCCGCAAAAAAAATGCGTTCATGGGGTACAAGCACATGGTCAAAGATGACGATATTGTCCATTTCCTCATATTTGGAGCTCAAAGGATAGTTATAATCTGAGGATGCGGCATACGTATCTCTGCAGATCAGGGTGATGCCTGGCAGATCATTGGGAACGGCAAAAGAAAAAGCAAACGGATTCTCATCATCAAAAGGTGCGGGTGAAGGGGAAGGGTAAACGAAAATCTCGTCCGAAGTGGCTGCCTGTGTAGCCATCATAAAAGCACCATTAATAATCAATCCTTCTTCTGTCCGTTCAACAACTTTGGCTGCAATGGCATCTTCTGTTGCGTCAAGCTGTCCTGAAATTTTGCTAGCATGGGGCTGAATGAACGCGTGGGATAGTGTGATGTCGTGGTCACGGCAGTAGGCATAGTAATTTCTCAGATTTTCAGCGTATTGGGGAGATAGCTCGTTGAGCAGATCAGCTGCTGTGTAAAAAGCCATGATAGCCGTGTTCATGTAATCGGGTGAACGTCCCAGAAAGCCGTGATGGACCTGAGCCCACAGTGTCATCGCTTCCCGTCTTTTGCGAAGATCGTCGCTGCTTGTTGGAGGCAGGAAGGACATGCCTACAGGTTTGCCATCGGATGGAGAGGCATACGTCAAGCGCTCTGCCAGTTGTGGATCAGATTGCATATCATACATGAACTTCTGGGTTTTCATCAGGCCGGAAAAGGCGATATGCTCTGAACGTTTACCGTTCAGCAGTTCTCCCTTGTACCAGCAGGGGACGGTTTGGGCGTTAATTCGTTCACAATACTGCATGCCAGTTTTAGCGGGCATCGTTATTCACCTCTTGGTTCATGTTTCATGGGCATATTCACTTCTAAACATAGTCTACGTGAAGGTGCTGTCCAATGTGCAGATGACCATAGAGGGAATTTTATTTTAAAGCTTGATAATAATTATCATTCTTGCTACAATAAGCAAAGAAAAAGGAACCCCGAGGGGCTCCTTCAGTAACACAATCAACCATTATTTCACTTCAAACGTTTTGCAGTCTGTTTCAGCAGACTCACTTGCTTCTTTGGAAGCATGGCTCACGATGTAGATGGAGGTAGCGTTGCATTTGTTTTCTTGAGCCCAGTGACGACAGGAGTTTACTTCACACAGTACGTCTTTTGCCATGATTGTTAACCTCACTTTGAATGGGATTACATTCGTTGGTATACATCTTCTGGATAAGCAAGTTGCCGCTTGCATATCTGGAACAATTTTCACGCTCTCATGAAATTAGAGGGCTTTTTTGCGTTATACACAACGATGCACTTTCAGAATAGCAAATTTGGCTAATGCATGCAACTAAACGCTGCTTCTTAGAAAATAAAATGCACACAAGCAGTATCCGCTTTGCAAAGAGGCCGCATTATGTTATGATTTAATAGTAAAATTTACGATTAACAACAAAAGACAACCAGAAACTAGATCGGCTCAGCCCTTTAATCATAAATATGAAGGAGTTACACCAGCACATGAGCAAAATGAATAACAGCAATCGTATCCCGCGTGCCAAGGGCATTGATATGGCGGCGTTCTACACACCTAAGGAATGTAGACGAAAAGCCCAGCATATTGTATTTTCCGCTGAAAATGAACGAATTGTCGAGGAATTTATTACGATTCTGGGCATGAAGGAAAAGTTCAGAGAGCATGACGTATCGATTCCTAACAAAATGGTCATGTTTGGCCCTCCGGGCACAGGAAAAACATTAACCGCTTCATATCTGGCTCAACGTCTAGAACTGCCGCTGGTGCTCGTCCGGCTGGACGCGCTCATTCACAGTCATCTGGGGGAAACAGGCAGTAACGTACGCAAATTGTTCGAATATGCATGTCTCAACCCCTGTGTATTGTTCTTGGATGAATTTGATGCGATTGGCCGTACACGGGAAAGTAATGATGAAGTAAAAGAGATGGCCAGAGTGGTCAATACACTGCTGCAATGTCTGGATGAATTCGAAGGAGACAGCATTCTGGTTGCTGCGACAAATCTGGAGACACAGCTGGATCACGCAATCTGGCGCCGCTTTGATACCAAGATGACGTACAGCATGCCGGATGAAGACAGCCGCAGGCTTTATATCAGCAAGCTGGTTGGCACCTTCGAGCAGGAGAACAGTCTGGAGGATTATATCTGTGAACGTCTGGCTGGCTGCAGTTATGCAGACGTAGAGCAGATTGTATTAAAAGCGAAGCGTAAAGCGATCATTCGCAGCACACCGCTGCAAAAACAACTGATCGCTGATGCTTATGATGAGTACAGACCTCGAGTGCTTCAAGGGTAGAAAATAGCCCGGTTTCCTGTTATCTAAGGAAAGCCGGGCTATTTCTTGTGCAGCTGCGGTCAAGCTTTGACCGGGGCACCATATGTTTTTTCAGATGTAAGCACTTCAGGCTGTGCGACCCAGCGCGGCAGACTCAAGCGGAATGTGCTGCCCACCGGACTGCTGGATACCAAGGTTAACTCACCGCCTTGCTCCTGAGCAAGAAGGCGGCTATAGGTTAATCCGAGACCCAAGCCGCGATTGCGGCGTTTTTTCAGCTCACCACGATAGAAGCGTTCGAAAATGTTCGGCTGATCCTCAATCGAAATGCCCGTACCATTGTCCTGTACGTCCACGTGTAAAAGACGCTCATCTGCATGCAAAACGATATGGAACCGGGCTTGTTGTCCGGGAGCTGTGGCATGAAGCCCGTTATTAAGCAGATTGACAACAATTTGCTGGATGCGAAGAGCGTCACCGACAACATACAGAGAGTCAGGCGGAGTCTGCAGTTGAACCTCCGGCATCTGATCTTCATATGCAATCTTCCATTGGTAGAGAATTTCGCCAACAAGCAGCTTGAGATCCGTTCGTTCCTTTCGAACAGCAACACTGCCTGCAGTCATTGCATTGTAATCCAGCAAATCGGCGATCATACGCTCCATACGTTCTGATTCCTTCAAGGCGATATCGAGAAACTCCTTGCCCTCCTGTGGACTGACTACATCGTCTCGCACAGCCATCACAAGTCCTTTAATAGACGTAACGGGGGTTTTGAGCTCATGACTTACACCCGCCAGTGATAGTGTTCGCCACTCCTCAAGCTGTCGCAGGCGTGTTGCCATATCACCGAAAGAACCTACAAGCTCGTTAATCTCCCGCTCCCTGGTGTCAATATCGAGGCTTACCTCATAATTGCCGCCACGTATTTGCTCTGCTGCATAAGCAACCTGACGAATCGGTCTCGAGAGCTTGCTGGATAACAGATAGATGGTAAACCAGCCGCATAGAATCAGACCGCCAAAGATGAGTGCAACAAACCATATCGTTTCAGGGCTAAACGTAATGGACTGTTTGGACTGCATGACCCAAACTTTACCTAATGTCTGATTCCCGTCTGTAATATCGACCGTTACCCCGGCATATTTACTGTTACGTGGTTCAAGATAGTCATCGGAGAGCCGGTAGTGGACATCTTCTTGCTTCATTTTAGGCTGGGAGAAAATCAGCTTGTTATTATTGTCCAGCACCATGACACAGAAATAATGATCCGTATTAAACAGCTTCTCGCGGCTGCTTACGATCGTATTCAGATCAGGTGGAACCCAAAGCTGGTTGCCCTTGACGGTCACTCGATCAGCAATCTCCCAACCGAGCAGCTCAGCTGTTTTCAAACTTTTTTCAATCGATGTTGTGCGTATCCAATAGAGTGCACCCGCCGCAATAATCGAGAAGCCGATACATAATATCAGAAAATAACGCAGCGTCCAGTGTGACAAAATAGAAATCGTGCGTTTACGCTTGTTCGAAGTTAATTGGCGACCCAAAATTGATACCCCATTCCTCGCAGCGTGCGTATCTCTCCTGTATCGGTCGTCCAGTGGGAGAGTGCCTGACGCAGTCGTTTGATTGATAAATCTACTGCCCGATCACTGCCCTCGTAATCCATGCCCCATACCTGCTCGATCAGGTGTTCTCTGGTAAATGTACGATTGGGGTATTCGGACAAAAAAATAAGCAGGGACAAGTCCCGTGGTGTCAATGCCACTTCAGCACCATTCAGGAGCACTTGCTTGGCCGCTAGATCAATGACCAGGTTGCCAAACGAGCGCTTGTCCTCGCCCCCGGAGGTCCAATGCGGATTCCGCCGCAGCACAGCATTTACCCTTGCGACCACTTCTTCGGGTACAAAAGGTTTGCTCATATAATCATCGGCACCGGAATTAAGTCCGTTCAGCCGGTGTGTAATATCGTCAAGTGCAGTTAACATGATGACAGGGCATGTGCTTTTTTCCCGAATCAGCTGCAGCAGGTCCCAACCGTCCATTCCCGGAAGCATGACATCCAGTAATACGAGAGAAGGGGCTACGGAATCAAAAAGACTTAAGGCTGTCTGACCGTCTGCTGCATGATGTACTTCAAATTCAGCTTTGCGCAGATAAGCAGCCAGAACGCGTGCGATTGCCTGCTCATCCTCCACGATGAGTATAGATTTCAAACAGGGTGTTCTCCTTTCGCATGAAGCTTGTGTACTGATTTTACATGAGGTGAGGCATAAAGCCAATGCTGTAATCAATTTTTGAAAAAAGTTGCAAATAAATCGTATCTTGACTTCTTCCTGACACATTCGACTGGTATGATCCATATCAATGAGGAGCCATTAACCATACCATACTGTACTGGAGGAATTATAGAGATGAATAAAAAGACGAAAACATGGATCATTACAGGTGTAGCAGCAGTAGCCATTATTGGCGGGGGCGGTTATTACTTTACGAATAGTTATCTGGGGAATAATGTGGAGATTGAGCAGGTACTGCCTGCAAGCACAGCAGCTTCAGCGACAACGTCGGACGGCAGCTCGGCAGCAGCGGTGGAGAATACAGCAGCAGGTGCTGAAAAGCTGAGCGGGGACTGGAACATCAGCGAAGGCTCGAAAGTGTATTTTTCGGTAACGACCTCTCAGGAAACAGTGAACTTTGTGGACGAGCAGGTAAGTGGGAAATGGTCACTGAACGATCAGGATCCAGCGAAGTCAACAGCTGAGGGACAGATCGAGATGAATGGCATCGATTCCGGCAACGGTCAGCGGGATGAGCATGTGAAAAGCGCAGATTTCTTCGACATGGCCCAATATCCACAGGCGACATTCAAAGCAACTTCTTTTGAAGGCATGCCTGCTGAATGGACAGAGGGACAGACGGTTGATCTGAAAATGAAGGGCACCCTGACGGTCAAAGGCATTGAAAAGGAAGTAACTTTTGATGCGAAAGCGGCTTATCAAGATAATCAATTGCTGCTGTCAGGCACAACGATGGTCACGTTTGAAGACTTTGGCATGAAAAATCCACACTCGGTTGTGCTTTCTACGGAAAATGATATTCAGGTGCGCCTGGAGCTGAAGCTGGCGAAATAGAGTTGTCTTTCTTCTATAATAAGAAGGAGAATACATCTCATTCAGAAGTAGAATGACCTTTATTTTGAAGTAAAGTGTCCTTTATTTATGCAGCACATTTGAAATCTGTTCGATTCTGCCTTAGGGTGGACGAGCAGATTTTTTTGTTTTTCTCCTGCCTGCAGCTGGAAAATCAGGGTAGGCCTAGGCGGACGGAAGCATGGGAAATTCTACATTGTTAAAATAACTGCTGTTTCCTTTCGAAAATGCCGTATTGCTGATGATCATGAAGCGCTTACAATGAGGAGGATTCATGACATTCATTGATCCAAGCATAAACAAACACTTAAAGGGGGAGATCAAGGGTGAACAAAAGGTACATAAGCGGCTGTCTTGTTTTATTGTTGTTGTTCTGTGATCTGGGTCTGATCGCCAGGCCCGCAGAAGCAGCGAAAAATAATGTGGCGCTGAACAAAACAGTAACGGTGAGTGCGGAAGACTTGGAGTACCACGGGGAAAAAGAAAAAGCTGTGGATGGTGATGTGTACACACATTGGAGTGCACCTGGTCCAACTAAAGCAAATGATCCTCACTGGTTGATGGTTAATCTGGGAGGGCCATATGTGCTGTCTGGAGCGGAAATCACATGGAAAGACGAAGATGACCAAAAAGAAAAAATTATTCAGTATGTGATTGAGGTATCCGAAGATGGCAACACATGGACTCAAGTCGCCAGCAACACAGATCAAATTGCGGAAAAAACGATTAATCTCGATTTTAATACAAGCACGGCGGTGCAATATGTGAAAGTAACGATTCCATTTTATCTGGGAGAGAATTATTGGCCGGGAATAGCCGACCTGAAAGTCTGGGGAGAATCGGAAGGCATGGAGCCAGCCGACATTACGAGTTATGATCAGGTACAAGTAAGCACACTTCCACGAAGTGCGCCGGTTCTGCCTGCGGAGGTCAAAGCCAATTATGCAAATCAAAAGTCAGGTCTGGTTCCCGTAACCTGGGACAGCATCGACTCATCGCAATATGAGACAGCAGGTGAATTCACTGTAACAGGTGCCGTATATGGTACGGAGCTTAAACCTGAAGCAAAGGTTATTGTACAAGGGTATCGTTCCGATTACGTAAGAGGCGTTGATATTTCAACACTCACGGCGATTGAAGCGAAGGGTGGAAAATATCTGGACAGCAACGGCACCGAACGGGACTTGCTTGATATTCTCAAGGATCGCGGTGTCAATTATGTGCGTCTGCGTCTTTGGAATGATCCACAGCAATCGGGTGGTTATAACGATAAGGAAGATGTCATCAACATGGCTGTACGTGCTAAACAAAAGGGCATGAAGGTGCTGCTGGATTTCCATTATTCGGATGATTGGGCACACCCTGGTCAGCAGCTTGTTCCAAAAGCGTGGGAGAACCTGGATTTCGAAGGACTTAAGAAAGCGGTATACAATTATACGGTTGAAGTCGTCGGGGATTTGAAGAATGCAGGTGCTATGCCGGATATGGTACAGATTGGCAACGAGATTAATAGCGGGCTTTTAAACGGCAAAAACCTGACTGTTAATTTTGCCGAAAACGCAGCATTGCTGAAAAGTGGAATTGACGCTGTACGCGCAGTTGAAGCAGCAGGCGGGAACAGCGGTGACCCGGCAATGATCATGATTCATCTGGCCGAAGGCGGCAAGACGGATAGTATCAAATGGTACTTCGGAGAGCTGGAAAAAGCAGAACCAGAACTGAAGTATGACATTATCGGACTGTCGTATTACCCGTTCTGGCATGGTACATTTGCCGACGTGCAGCGAACGATGAATGAAGTATCCGCAGCGTTTGGTAAGGATGTTATTATCGCAGAAACATCCTATCCGTTCACTTATAAAAATGGAGACAAGCATGGAAATATCATTGGCTCGGATCAAGCCCTTCATGTTGGAGGGGCAACGTTCCCGGCAACGGTTCAAGGGCAGTACGATGCGATTGCGGGCATTATGGATCTGATTGCAAACGTGCCTGATCATCGCGGGGCAGGTTTCTTCTACTGGGAGCCGGCCTGGATTCCGGCAGGAGTAGGCTGGATTGATACCGAAGGCGATGCGTGGGAAAACCAGGGCATGTTTGATTATGATGAGTTTCCGGCGAATGGCGGATATTCCAAAGAAGGCAGAGCCCTGTGGTCTCTCGACGTATTCAAAAGAGGGCTTGTGCAGATGCCAACAGATCGGCAGCAGCTGGCAGCAGCACTAACACGGGCAAACGCCCTTGTCGAAAGTGATTTTACACCTGAAACGTGGGGGAGTCTGGCTCCTGCAATTGATGTAGCTGAAGGGATCTACGCTAAAGCGTATACGTCAGGTGGTGTGAGTCAAGAGGAAACCGATGCAGCGACAGCATCTTTGGAAAATGTGATGTCACAGCTTGGCGTGATTGCGCCGGAACTTGAACCGCTTCAAGCGACAATTGTAGAAGCAGAGAAGCTTCAACAGAATAACTGGTCGTCAGCAACATGGGCCGTACTCAGCAAAGCGCTGGAACATGCGAAAACCGTTGTGGCTGATCCAAAAGCTACCCAAACAGATGTAAATCAAGCAAAAGAGCGTCTTCAAGCAGCTATTGAAGGCTTGTCTGATGTGGATAAAACAGAACTGCACCAATACATTCAGCTCATGCAGATGGAGAATGAATCATCATATACCCATCGCAGCTGGTCCGTTCTGCAGCAGGCTTTGCAGGATGCCATTCAGGTGAGAGACAATACAGATGCTAAGCAATCTCAGGTAAATGCAGCACTGGATACGTTGAAACAAGCTTTCACAAATCTGGGCAAACTGCAGGCCTTGACGACAGGTAAAACAGCTACAGCTTCAAGCAGTGCAGGAAATGGCGGCGGTAAGGACAACTCGCCGGCAGGCGCGATTGACGATGATCCAACCACGTCCTGGGGGACAGATCAGGGACCGGGTGAGAACACCTGGTGGACGGTGGACCTTGGACAGGTTGCGAATCTAAGGAAAATTGAAATGTCGATGTGGAGCGGTGGCATCAAATACAGAATGGATGTATCCGATGATAATGAGCATTTCAAGACGGTCGTGGATACAACCAGCGACGTTGTCGTGTCTACATCCCCAAGTCACGTTTTCCCGGAGGGAACAGAGGGGCGTTACGTCCGCGTGACGATTACCGCAGGTTCCTCATGGGTCGGGTTCATGGAATTTGAAGCTTATGGTACTATCCCGGCGGACAGAAGTGCTTTGAAATCAACTGTTGCATCTGTAGAAGCGTTGAAGCAAGCGGATTACACGGCTTCCAGCTGGAATGTATTCAGCCAAGCGCTGAAGCAAGCTCAGCAGCTGATGCTGGATGCGGAAGCTACGGAGCAAGAGCTAACCAGTGCGGACCAACAGCTGAAGGATGCCGCTGCGCAGCTCGTACGCCAGACTGCAAACCCGGGCACGGGGCAGCCATCCCAGCCAGGCAGTTCGTCCGGTTCGCCTTCATCTTCGGCAGGTACGGATAATCCGGCAGCAACACCGCAGCCGGCGCCTGGTAACGAAACAACGAGTGGTTCCATTACCGTAAAAGGAACAGCCACAGGAGAGGGCAAATTTGCAGTGCGTCCAAGTGCAGCCGAGCTTGCTCAGGCTTTGAAATCAATGGACACAGGCAAACGTACCTTGAAGCTGGTGGCCGATGTGCCTGACAGTTCCAAAGCGGTGACGTTCCAGATATCATCGAGTCAGCTGGCTTCATGGGTTAAATCGGCGGAAGTACATTCCATTGATGTTGTCGTGGGCAAAACGACAGTTCGTATCCCGCTTCGGTCCCTGCCGCTCACGATTTCGGAGACCGCAGGTACGTTTGACGTTGTCGTTGCAGAAGGATCAGCAGAGCAAGTGACTGCTGCCCAGCGAGCCGATATCGGCAATCATCCTGTGGTTGATGTGCAGCTGCTGCTCAATAACAAGTCGATCCAGTGGGCTGACAAGACGGTTGAAGTGCTTTTATCCGATGTACAGCCTGTCAAAGCAGAGCATACGGTCATGGTTGTCAATTCCATCTCAACGAATGGTGAACTGCAACCTGTGGCATATACCAAGTATGAGCAGACTACAGCTACGATGGCATTCAAGCCGTCCAAGCCTGGCAGTTACGTCATTACCAACGTTAAAGTGCCTTTAACCGATTTGCAGCAGCATGCTTGGGCAGTTCAAGAGGTTCAGCATCTCTATAGCAAAGGCATCATTGCAGGTATGAGTGATACTCGTTTTGAGCCGCAGAGTGAACTCACCCGTGCCCAATTTTTACAGATGCTTGTTAAAGGGATTGGAAAAGGAAATCACACGGATTCTTCAGTTACACTACCGACAGACGTCAAGTCAGATCAATGGTTTGCAGATGCCGTTCGCACAGGTCTTGCGATGAACATTGTTCAGGGCAGAGCGGACGGAACATTCGGTGCAAATGATCGCATATCACGTCAGGATATGGCTGTAATGCTGCATCGGGCAATGCTGGCAGCAAGTGACGTGAACGATAAGGCTTCTGCAGCTGCTGCCGGACAGCCTGTGTTTAAAGATCAAACCGCAATTGCCGGATACGCACAAGAGGCTGTGGCCTCCATGCTGGAGCTTGGCGTATTAAACGGGCTGCCGGACAGCACTTTTGCTCCAAAACAGACCGCGAATCGTGCGCAAGGAGCTGTTGCGGTAGCGAGGCTGCTGGAACAGTTGTACTAAGAGTTTTGATTCAAGCTTGATCATAATAACTTAAACGTAAGAAAAGAGAGATCGAATCGCGGAGAGGCCACTGAAGAACTAGCAGTTTTTCTACAGATGTTATTTAGTTTACAGAAAAGAAGACATTCGTACCGAATTTCGGAACGAATGTCTTCT
>NZ_JACHKG010000016.1:0-146737 GCF_014203995.1 Paenibacillus sp. JGP012
TTGCACGCAAGCGGTTGAACCGCCGTATACCGAACGGTACGTACGGTGGTGTGAGAGGTCGGCTACTCAACTAATGGGTAGCCTCCTACTCGATTGTGTCTTGCTCGCGCACCTTGATCTCGCTAGCGTCATTTCAACCTTTTACTTTGCTGGCAGGGCAGCAAGTGCATCACAGAATGCCTTTCCATACGGAGGAAGATCAGGTGGACGTCGAGCCGAGATAATATGTCCATCCACAATGACGGCTTCATCCTTCCAGATCGCCCCTGCGTTTTCCATGTCATCCCGAATACCCGGTGTAGATGTAACTGTAACGCCATCCAGTATTTTCGCAGAGATCAGCACCCAGCCTGCATGACAGATTTGTCCGATGGGCTTGCGGTCTGCATGCATTTCCTTCACAAGCTCCAGCACCTTGGAATAACGTCGTAATTTGTCAGGGGCCCAGCCGCCTGGCACCAGTATTCCATCATAATCGGAACTGCTGAGCTCATCGAAGCCGTATTCAGCGACAGCGGGCACACCGTATTTGCCGATGTATGTTTTACCTTTTTGCTCACCAGCCAGATGTACTTCCGCACCTTCCTCGCGAACCCGGTGCACCGGGTACCACAGCTCCAGATCCTCGAATTCTTCATCGACCAGTGCAATGATTTTTCGTCCTGTTAATCTCATTGTTGTTGCTCCTTCCTGTTGCCTGGGATAGTTGTCCTTTCATCGTACTGTATATTGTAACAGATTCGTTGCTCTGCTTCATACACAGCATAACGTTTACATCAATGTACCGTTTCCAATCCAGTAATGTCTGAGTTTCGACAGCCTTCATCTGGTGACAGTGGTAATTTGTGCAACCTTTAGTTTACAGCAGGATTTAAGCAGAAATAGGTCGAATGGTACTTATATAGAGAGCAGAGTTGAATGAGGTGAAGGATAGTGCGTAAGTCGTGCAGATGTGGACATGTAATGGAATTGGAATTAAGAACGGTGGTATACGCCAAAAAGGTAGAAATACGCAATGTACCCGTCTTTGCGTGTACAGCGTGTGTAGCCTATGAAGTGCTGCAGCCGGTGAAACCGGATCTGACCGAATGTATCAGCAAGCTCGGGGAACGCCCTGCGAAGCAGGATCTTTCGTTTGCAGAGCAAAATGAACTGGCCGATCTGTTTCATGAACAGCTGCTCGCCTGGCCGGATGCAAGCGATCAGGAGATGGAATATCGAATGAAAGAGGCCGTGCAAGAGCGAATCAATCTACTGCTGGATATTATGGGATACGCTCACAAAGCCGAAGACGAAGCGTGGATGGAAGACACCCAGCGCAGACTGGGACAATTGTCCGGGTTTGTGTGGCGGGCGCATTTCTCAAATGCCGTCTAGTTTTGACGTGCCCAATGCTTGCTTTCATGAAAATTGGATTTTTTGCTCACTTTTTGTTAAGATATCGGAGAGTGAAAACGCTCAACATGGCGGTATTGCTGATAAAGGGGGATGTATAACGAATGGCTGACATGACTAGAATGACAAGTATTGAACAGCTAAACTCCGCAGTGCAGGCAACGGAGGATCAACCCTTGCTTCTGTTCAAGCATAGCACCCGCTGTCCAATCAGTGCGCATGCTTACCAGGAGATGAAAGATTATTTGCATAACGCTCCGAATGAAAGCGTGAAATATGGCATGATTTACGTGGTAGAAGACCGCCCTGTATCTAATGAAGCGGCAGAGAAGCTGAATGTGAAGCACGAATCGCCCCAGGTCATTCTGGTCAAAAATGGCATGCCTATATGGCATACTTCCCATTCACAGATTACCAGCAGGACGCTTGCTAACATTTTAAGTGAGGCTTAGAGCCTATTTTAATTGATTAATGCTATAATTTGTCGTAATATAAATCTTAATGAAAATGGAATGAAAATTTACTGGTAATGGAGCGAAGTACTGTGACGGTAACCATTTATGATGTGGCACGTGAAGCTGGAGTGTCTATGGCAACGGTATCACGGGTAGTCAACAATAACCCTAATGTCAAACCGCAGACGCGGAAAAAAGTATACGAAGCAATTGAACGACTTGGATATCGCCCGAATGCGGTAGCCCGTGGTCTGGCTAGTAAAAAAACGACTACGGTCGGAGTCGTGATTCCGGACATTTCGAACTCGACCTTTGCGGAGATTGCTCGCGGGATTGAAGATATTGCGAATATGTACCATTACAACATTATTCTATGTAATGCGGACAAAAAGAAAGAAAAAGAAATTCGTGTAATCAACACATTGCTGGAGAAACAAGTAGACGGTCTGCTCTTCATGGGGGGAACGGTAACGGATGAACACATTCAAGCGTTCCAATCTGCAGCGGTGCCGATTGTATTGTGTGCGACAAGTGATGAGAAGGGCACATTCCCTTCTGTTGATATTGACCATGAAGCAGCAGCTTTTGATGCAGTCAACACGCTCATTCGCCATGGTCACAGAGAAATTGCAATGATCAGTGGTACACTGCAGGACCCTGCTAACGGATTTGCACGTTTCCAAGGTTACAAGAAAGCACTGGAAGCTGCAGGCATTGAATACCAGGAGGATCTGGTGCGGATCGGTAACTATCGTTATGAATCCGGTGTGGAAGCGATGAAATATTTCCTTGGACTCAAGAAAAAGCCGACAGCAATCTTTGCAGCAACAGACGAAATGGCGATTGGTGCCATTCACAGCATTCAGGATGACGGGCTGAAAGTGCCGGATGACTTCTCGATCATTAGTGTGGACAACATCCGTATGGCTTCTATGGTACGTCCGCAGTTAACGACAGTAGCCCAGCCGATGTATGATCTGGGTGCGGTAGCGATGCGTTTGCTGACCAAGCTGATGAAGAAGGAAAATGTGGAGAATCCGAGAGTGATTTTGCCGCATGAAACGATTCTCCGTCTGTCTGTAAGCCACGCAGGTTAATTCGTTTATTTGCTGAAGTAAAAGAAAGGGAGAAGGCATTCTCTCTACATAGAGTTTGGTTGTGCATAAGCTCCGGAAACGGGGCTTTTGTGCTGAAAACGGCTTGGTGAACATGCGTTGATTTCACATACAGGATGACTGAATTGCAAACAGGGAGGAAACAACAATGCGTGAAACGATAGGCATTATGGGTGCTATGGATGAAGAAGTAGAGCTTTTGCTTCAAGGGATGAAACAGCATGAAACGGTGAAGCAGACGGGCATTACGTATGTTGCTGGCGAGTGGCTTGGCAAGCAGATTGTTGTGTGCAAGTCAGGCGTAGGGAAAGTCAATGCGGCGGTAACGACGCAGATTCTGATTGATCGTTTTCAAGTGAATCGTGTCATCTTCACAGGTGTAGCCGGAGCGGTACATCCCGACCTGAACATTGGAGATATGGTGATTTCTTCGGTATGTGTACAGCATGACATGGACGTAACGCCGCTGGGATTCGAGCGTGGAGTAATTCCATATCAGGAAACATCAGCATTTCCAGCCGAGGCTTCACTGATTGCGCTGGCCGAGGAAGCCTGCAAAGCACAGGGGGCCCTTTACCGCATCGGCAAGGTGTTGTCAGGGGATCAGTTTATCGCGAGCAAAGAGACCGTGAATATGCTGTACACGGAGATGGATGGAGCGTGTGCCGAGATGGAGGGGGCAGCCGTCGCTCAGGTATGTTATATGAACCGTGTACCTTTTGTTGTACTCCGCAGCATGTCTGACAAGGCTGATGGTTCCGCACATGTCAATTTTGCCGAATTCACCGTAGAGTCTTCACAGCGTTCCCACCGCATTGTGGAGCATATGCTTGAACATATGTGATTCTCATATATAAACCGCCTCTCAGAGCCACTTCCGTTCAGATGGAGAATGTTCTGCAAGGCGGTTTTTATGTATAAAATGAAATAAAATGAGCGACACTTCGTTTCGTGTTAATACATAAATCGATGACGGAAGCGCACTCGGTCAAATTGTTCTTCCGAGCTCATAGGGACTTGATTACCGATACGAACCATCAGGCAGTTCGCGGGGTGAGAGCAGATTTCAGGATCATCCGTGGCATACCAGGTCATATCAATGTTCTGCATCAGCCGCTCCATCATTTTACGGTAGTCCCATACGTTCAGTCCGCTGCCCTTCAGGTCCCAATGCCAATAAAATTCTGTCGTGAAAATAATATACTTCTCCATGTACTTGTCTTCCATCGCAGTAAGCAGCATTTCACGTCCGACTCCAAGGGAACGGTATTCATCTGCAACTTCAATGGCCCCAAGCTCAATCAGATCCGTCATGTTGCCCTCGGACCAGCGTTCGCATTCATCTGCGTAATGGAACGTAACATAGCCGATAATGACGTCATTCTCATGTGCGATAATAATGCGTCCTTCAGGTAAATCAGCAATCTCGGCAAGAGCCTCCTGCTGTTCTGCCGGACGCCGGAAGGCATCCAGATCGGCATGGAAAGCCATACGTCTAATCTGGTCGGCATGCACAGGGCCCTCAACCGTAATTCGGTGGTCGGACTTGAAGATGGAACGCATATGATGCTCCTTGATATGCTCCATGGTTCATACTCCTTTCTCCCCCTACTTATAGCAAACAATCGAAAAGTTGAAAAGCCATAGACGATGTTTGATCAAATTTGATATAATTGCGTTGACAAAAATTGTTCACAATTCAACACCGTTTATGTGCATCAGTTGGGTCAGGCAAGTACGTGAAAGTAGTTTTCTCTCTACTAATGTAAGCGCTAACTGGAAGTTCAGTCAACACAAAGGCAATACGAAGCAACCCTGTCGGGAATCGAATGTCGAGTTGAAGGAGGCTGGCAAGCATGAGTCAAGCACATAATGAGATGCTGCAAACGGTGGTGTCTGAGTCGAATCTGGGCGATTATACGGAAGCTAGAAGCCGGTTCGATTGGGAAACGGTAGAAAGGCACTTTACGTGGCACGCCAGCGGAAAAGTGAATATGGCACATGAGGCGATTGATCGCCATGTACTGGAAGGCAGAGGCGGGAAGACAGCACTGCTATACAGCGACGCCTCCCGTGAGGAAGCATACACATTCGCTGATCTAAGCGAGCAGTCCAGTCGCTTTGGTAATGTACTGCGTAAATATGGCGTAGCCAAAGGAGATCGTGTCTTTATTTTTATGCCGCGAAGTCCAGAGCTGTATTTCAGTCTGCTGGGTATTCTGAAAGTAGGGGCTGTAGCTGGTCCCTTGTTTGAAGCTTTCATGGAAACGGCGGTGAAGGATCGGTTGGAAGACAGTGGAGCTGTGGCACTGGTGACGACACCGGAGCTGCTGGGACGAATTAAACGTTCCGAATTGCCGGACTTGAAGCATATTTTTGTCGTCGGCGGTGGTCCGCAGTCTGATGCGGGACTGATTGATTTTGATGCAGAAATGGCGGCTGCTGCAGATGATATCGAGGTTGAATGGCTGACGCGTGAGGATGGACTGCTGATTCATTATACGTCCGGTTCTACCGGGAAACCAAAGGGTGTGTATCACGTCCAGAATGCGATGATTCAGCATTATTATACAGGCAAGGTAGTGCTTGACCTGCGAGAGAATGACGTATACTGGTGTACCGCCGATCCGGGCTGGGTAACAGGCACTTCTTACGGCATTTTTGCGCCTTGGCTGAACGGAGTAACCAATGTGATCCGCGGCGGCCGGTTCAGTCCACAGGATTGGTACAGTACGATTGAGAAAAACAAGGTAAGTGTATGGTATAGTGCTCCTACAGCGTTCCGTATGCTCATGGGTGCCGGGGATGAGACGATTGCGCAGCATGATCTGAGCAGCTTGCGCCATGTGATGTCGGTAGGCGAACCACTCAACCCTGAGGTGGTACGTTGGGGCTGGAAGGCTTACGGCCAGCGAATTCATGATACGTGGTGGATGACTGAGACGGGGGCACAATTAATCTGTAACTACCCGGGTATGCCGATTAAGCCGGGTTCGATGGGACGTCCTCTGCCGGGCATCGAAGCAGCCATTATTGATGACCGGGGACAGGAGCTTCCACCATACAGCATGGGCAATCTTGCCATTCGTGCACCATGGCCGTCCATGATGGCCAAGATCTGGAACAATCCAGCCAAATATGAGGAGTATTTCAGGCTAACAGGCTGGTATGTATCCGGGGATTCGGCCTACATGGATGAGGATGGCTACTTCTGGTTCCAGGGACGTATTGATGATGTGATCAACTCCTCTGGCGAGCGAATTGGGCCGTTTGAGGTGGAGAGCAAGCTGGTAGAGCACCCAGCAGTTGCTGAGGCGGGTGTTATTGGCAAACCGGACTTAACCCGGGGGGAAATCATCAAAGCGTTTGTCGCGCTCCGTGAAGGGTATGAGGCCACCCCGGAGCTAAAGGAAGAAATCTATCGATTTGTCAAAGAAGGTTTGTCCGCTCACGCAGCCCCGCGCGAGATTGAGTTTAAGGAGAAGCTGCCGAAGACACGTTCAGGCAAAATTATGCGTCGTGTATTAAAAGCATGGGAGCTTGATTTGCCAACCGGTGACTTGTCTACAATCGAAGATTGATCACTTACTGATTATCTGAGCAGATGGAACGGCTCGCTTGAAAGAACAGAGGCCTGGCTCATGCGTAAAGCGTGAACCAGGCTTCAGTTGCATGTTATTGAAGAGAAGCGGTAGCTAAACTAGCTAACGGTTAGCGAAGGTATCGCGAATCATGTGATGACGCACAAAACAAAAACAAGCATGCTTACACCTTGTATAACACGAACAAGCCGCATGTCCAGTGTACTCAACTCACTGGACATGCGGCTTGTTTATTGTGGATATGAGGACTCAGAGAGAGCGTCATATCAAGGCTGATAATGTACCGCTACGGAAGCGTCCGATTCGCCGACACTGTTGATGGCAGATACTTTGAACCAGCCGCTGGTGGATGAGGGTACACCATAATCCATACTTGTACCGGAGGTTGTTCCGATTTTGGTGTAAGCTCCCGAACCTGTCTCACTGTAATAGACTGCGTAACTTTGTACCTTGTCTGCTTCCGGATTGGATGACCATTGAATCCGAAGGCCTTGGGAGAGCGCAGAGACACCGACTTGACCTGGTGTGCCTGGAACGGCTGTTGGTGCATTGTCATTCACTGCCTCTCCTGGTGTTACCACAGTGCCCGGGACTTCAATTGGTTCCTTGACCTCGGTCTGAGGCGGAGTAACACCTGCACTGCTTACAATTGCACTTGGTGCAGATTCCCTGCCTGCAACGTCTACAGCTGTGACATAGAATGCAAAGTTGCCGCTTAATGTTGCGTAAGCAGAGAACGATCTGGACTCACCTGTCAGCACGACCTGGCCTTGGTTCTGGAAGCCGGCACCGTTGACTGAGCGATAGAGGCGATAACCAACGACATCACTTTCAGGTGTAGCATTAAATGTGATCGTTGCACGCTCTCCCGAGATCGAGAGACGTACGTTGCCAGGTGCATCAGGGGCTTTGCCGTTATCGGTACGCGGATCAACCTCTGTCGGCAGATCAGCACCAGCATCTTCTGGCAGGTAATAGGCCAGTGACTCGTGACGGCTCATCCGTTTAAAAGCATTTTGCAATTCTTTGATGAGATCCGAGATTGGCTTTTTGCGTTTGATAACCGTTTTTTCTCTCAACATATCATTAGGTGTTTCATCTCGAGGGATATAATTAACACCATTGTACGTAATATATTTTGCTTTAGCAACAGCATCATCGCTCTCCTTCGGAATAAATTTGCTGTTGAAAATGTCAGTAACAAATTTATCAGTCAGCGATGTTGGCAGCTTGCCGCTGTATGCAGACACCGTCCGGGTTTCGATGCCTGACGGTTTTTTGAATGAATTGGTCACGAAAAGATCCTTCTGTGTTTCCACGACTTCATTCATGATTTTTGCCCAGAGCTGCTGAGCGCGTTTTCGTTGTGACTTGGTCTCCAGTGTGTTAATCGGCTGTTTATAACCGACCCATACACCGAGCGTAACATCTGGCGTGTAACCTTCAAACCAGACATCCGCATAGTTTTGAGTGGAGCCTGTTTTACCCACAATCGGTACACTTGATCTGTACTTGTAGTTTTCCCGCACTTTATCGGCTGTACCTTCAGTGATGACGGTACGCAGCATATCTGTCATCAGATAGGCTGTTTGCTCCGAGAACGCCTGCACAGGCTCACGATCATGCTGGTATACGATCTTACCTTTGGAATCGACAATTTTGCTGATCATATAGGAGTCATTGTATACACCTTTATTGGCAATCGCACCATAGGCACTTGTCAGCTCTTCAACCGTTACACCATATTGAAGTCCGCCAAGAACACCTGTCTGTGCCTGATAATCCTGCTTCTGAATCGTCGTAATTCCAAGCTTTTTCGCAAAAGCCCAGGCTTTGTCGATTCCAACTTCCTCATTGAAAAGTTTTAGGGCCGGAATGTTCAGCGAGTAATTCAATGCTCTGCGGGCTGTTACCAGACCTTGGTAGCGGTTGTTCGCATTTTTGGCAATATGGTAGCCGCTAGAGCCGTCTTTAAGGATGATTGGTGAATCATCAATAATGGAGGCGGGTTGAATAAGACCTTCCTCCAGAGCTGGCAAGTAGGCGGCAATCGGCTTCATTGTTGAACCAGGCTGACGGACCATCTGTGTTGCATAGTTCATCTGCTCGTCTTTGAAGCTGCGACCTTCAATCATGCCCAGAATAGCACCTGTTTTGTGATTGATGAGCATGGCAGCGGTTTGCTCTTTTCCTTTGACAGGATCATCCGCAGAGAAATTGCTGTCATCCTCGGCAATCGTACGCATCGTTTTGTAAATATTTTTGTTAATCGTTGTATAGACGCGATACCCGCCAGTACGCAGCTGGGATTGTGCTTCCTCCAGCAATGCGCTGTTCTCCTTGGAGGAGGTTTCAGCATCTGTACTTTTGCTCACGGCCTTCGTTTTGTTCTCACTCAGCTGCTGCATCAAAATCTGTGCTGCCTGACGTTCCGTTTCCATCATAAGGTATGGATAAGTATTATAAGCTTTAACGGTTTTTGGTGCGAGCGAGCTTTTAATATCAAAGGCAAGAGCTTCATTGTACTCAGATTGTGAAATTTTTCCAAGTTCGAGCATTCGGCGAAGAACGAGATGCTGACGATTGATGGCGCGGTCAAAATTGTCCTCTACAAAGTCACCTTTACCATTAAAGGCGGAGTAGGAGGAGGGCAGCTGTGGCAAGCCGGCCAGATAAGCCGCCTGAGCCGTGTTGATTTTATCCAGATCATTAATATTAAATAGTCCCTTGGCCGCTGCTTTGATCCCATATACGTTGTAACCGCTTGAGCCATTACCGAAAGGTACTTTGTTCAGATAAGCTGTCATAATCTCGTCTTTGGTCAGAAAACGTTCCAATCGGAGAGATAACAAAATTTCCTTCACCTTACGATCTTCCGTACGATCCAGATTTAAAAATACACGTCTTGCTAGTTGCTGTGTAAGTGTACTGCCGCCTGTTTGCACTGATTCTTTCAGCACTTTCTGTTTCACGGCACGGAGCGTTCCGCTCATATCTACACCTTTATGTTCGTAAAAATGATTGTCTTCAATCGAAACAACGGCATCAATAACTTTTTGTGGAATCTGGTCAAAAGTGACCGGACGCCGATCTTCTTCCGTACGCAGCTGACCAATCGGACTGCCGTCGGAAAAATAAGCAAAGCCTGTGATGGAGTTTTCGCTGACTTTTTGTTCGATCAGGGCCCTGGAACGCACGGGTTCGTCTTTGACGATGGAACTGACGTAACCCATCAGAGCACCGCCCGCGAACAGTACGCCCATTAATCCAAGCACAGCCATCCATAGAACGAAGCTGCCCAGTCTGCGAGCAAAGCTACGCTTGCGTACAGGCTGCTCTTCAGGCTTTTTCTTAGTAACATCACCCATTCAGTGTCTTCCTCCTTTTAACAGCACTTATTATAGCATAAAAAGGTCCGTTTGCATGCCTGAGAAATACAAGTATTGGTCGAAATTTGCCAATCTGGCATGGATTATGCTATATAGCATGTGATATCGGGGGACATTTCATGAGTTGAAAAACAAAGGAAAAAGGCTGTCACTGCATGAGAGCAGGACAGCTTTGGAGAGATAAGAGCTCCCATGTGTTACAGAAAAATATTACATTTTATTACAGAAGAATATTACATTATAGCTGTCATTACGTTCTGAAACGCTGGATGAGTTCAAGCAGCTCCTGAGTGAGATGTGCCAGAGCAGCGGAGGCGGCAGTGATTTCCTCCATAGATGCCAGCTGCTTCTCGGAAGCGGAAGCCACCTGATTGGCATGGTCGGCCGTTTCATGACCGATCACTTTAAGGTGTTCTAGAGAGGAGTCGACTTGCTGCGATTCGTCTGACATCTGCTTGGCGATGGTGGAAACTTGCTCAATCTGCTCGTTCACGTCGGCAATCTGGGAGGAGATGGATAAGAAAAGCTCACCGCTCTCATTCATTACTTCTGCGATGTGAGTTACTTCAGCACTTCCCGTTTCCATATTGTCCACAATAGCTCGAACCTCATGCTGCACCGATTGGATCAACGTTGCAATGTCGGAGGCCGATTGATTGGACTGTTCAGCAAGCTTGCGAATCTCGGCAGCGACTACACCGAATCCGCGTCCGTGTTCACCCGCACGCGAAGCTTCTATAGAAGCATTAAGTGCGAGCAGATTGGTTTGACGACTGACTTCCGTAATCATACCTGTAATTCGTCCAATTTCCTCCGAGCGCTGCTGGAAATGCTCCAGCGCGGTCATGGAGGACTGGACAGAAGAATTCGCACGTTCAACCATATCCATAGCTGCCTTCATCTTGTCAGTACCAGAAGAAGTTCGTTCTGTGACCGATCTGGAGGCCTGGCTTACCTCGGCAGCGGCATCTGCTATCTTTCCGATCCCTGTGGATATTTCATTCATCGAGCGGGAGGAATGCTGCAGCTCTTCGACCTGCTTCTCAGCCTTTTTGGATACCTCGAGTCCCGTGAGTGCCATCTGCTCGGCAGCTTTGCTTGTATCTTCCGCACCGGCTGTCAGTTGCTGTGAAGTTGAACCTACAGATAAGGCATGCTCGGAAATAACGGAGATGGTATGGCGCAGCGTAGTCATCATGTCATTCATATGAACAGCCATAACTCCGAATTCATCCTTCGATCTTACAGGTAATTTTTGTGTCAGATCTCCACCTGCCAGCTGCCCGGCAACCACATTTACACGGTTTAATTGCTTCACAATGGAGAGGATGGTATACGTCACAACGCCGGCAAGCAGAAGCACTGCGAATATAGCGATAATCACAGACCACTTCAGGCTTTCGTAGAACGGCTTCAGAATGACATCTTTGGGCAAGGCGGATACCAGAAACCAGCTTGATTCAAGTCCAGGCATTTTCGCCGGCTCAGCGATAAACAAATCTGGCTTGGCATTGTCAATTGAACTGTAGAATCCAGACTCGCCTGCTGTAATACGCTGAATAACGGCTTGGGTATCCGCTGAGACCTGAGCGTTTTCCTTGACAAGCTCGGGCCTGGAGCCGTGGGCTGCAATGCGCCCTCCGCTGGTAATCAACATCGCATATCCTTGGTCAGGGTTAAGGGCGGCGATATTTTGCTGAAAGCGATCAATTGTAAAATCAACTCCGATAATGCCCAGGAATGTATTATTCTCGTCCAGGAGCGGGAGAACAATGGAGACGAGAGAGATTTCTTTGCCGGCTACCTTGTAGGTTGTAGGTTCAGTCCAGTACAATGCTTTGGTGGCCTTGGGCTGCTGATAATATTTACTTGTGTCACCTGCTCCTTCGTAGGTGGTCAGCGGCTCGTAATGTAACGAGTTACCATCTCGCACGATATAAGGGATAAACCGTCCGGTCGCATCATCATACTTGCTTTTGTTGACATGCTCGGCGTCTTTACCGTCAAAGGCATTTGGCTCAAAGCCGGTATAAATCCCGAATACCTTGTCATCCTTCTTCAGATGCTCCTCCAAAATACGAACGATATCTTCACGGCTCATCGACCCGTTTTTAGCTGCATCAACGATGGTTGTACCGAGGCTGTCCAAGGAGCTTCTTAACTGATTGATATCGCCCATAAAATCGTTTACTGCTGCATTTGCGGATTGTGCCGCAACAGACTCGCCGTATTGCAGGCTTTTGTCATAGATGGCTTTGGTGTTAAAAGCGATTAACGCCCCGATTGAACAGAGGAGTACCACCCCAAGCAGCACGCCAAGTTTTACCCCCAGTTTGGTATGTCTCAAAAATTGCATATGCAGCCCCCCACGATGTCTTTATGAAATGTTTTCTAATGATCAATCTGTATTTATCTTTAATGATAATATCGTTATGTAAAGGTTAATAATGAAGATAAGCTATGAAAAAACAAAAAAAGACACAAAAACAACTGCCGAGAAATTCTCAAGCAGTTGTCTTTGTGTTGTGGTGCAACGATTAACGGTTGTAGAACTCGACGATTTGTTTTTCATCGATGTCTTGGGACAATTCAGCACGCTCAGGCAAGCGAATGAATTTACCTTCTACAGCTGCTTCGTTGTATTCAACGTATGCTGGAAGATGCGTACGGTTTTCCAGAGCTTCCTTAACGGAAGACAAACCGCGGCTTCTTTCACGCAAGCCAATCACATCGCCAGGGTTTACCTGGTAAGAAGCGATATCGACTTTTTTGCCGTTTACAGTTACGTGACCGTGTGCTACCAATTGACGCGCTCCAGCGCGGGAGTTAGCAAAGCCAAGACGGTAAACGAGGTTGTCAAGGCGGCACTCAAGCAAGAACATGAAGTTCTCACCGGCAATACCTTGCATTTTTTGCGCTTTGGAGAACAATGTGCGGAATTGTTTTTCACCCAAACCGTACATGTGGCGCAATTTTTGTTTTTCTTGCAACTGCATACCGTAGTTGCTCATTTTTCTGCGTTGGTTAGCTCCGTGCTGACCTGGAGGGAAAGGGCGTTTCAATTCTTTGCCTGTTCCGCTCAGGGAAATGCCGAGGCGACGGCTCAATTTAAATTTAGGACCAGTGTAACGTGCCATGTTTAAAGTAGCTCCTTTTTAGTTAAAGTTCATATAGGGCTCTGTTTGCGCTCCAATTTGTTGATGCGGGCTTGGCCTCGCATAGAACAATCAGGAAAGTTCAGCCGCTGTCCTGAAAGCAACAAAAAGAATGAGGGTGACACAACCGGTAACGCCCAAATTTAAAGACACCGAAGTAGTCTTCATCAACAATTTATTCTACATTCTGTAAGCATCAAAGTCAAGTAATAGATAAAGTCAGAAAATAGTCTAAATTTGTCGATAGGTCATTGGGCCTAAAATAATGGGACAATTTTCTGAAATATGGATGCAAAAATGCTTTAAAGAGAGTAAAATAGATGGTATCTTAACTTTAAACAATCTTGTGTACCAAGGTTTCGCGATTGTTTTGCAGATTTGCGATAGCTAAATGCAGATTAATGCATCCACCCGGATGCAAAAACGGTGCAAAGGAGCGCCTGACATGTTGGAACATCTAAGAAGTATACCTGCCAGCCTGAACTCGCGAAGTGCGGGCGATTCCACATCGTTTAATGTGTCGCCATCTCATGATGATCACGCGTTGTGGATGCAAAAAATGGACATTACCCCTTTTGACTTTTCATATTTAAGCAGTTTGTTAGGGCAAGCGTACAATGATTGGACAAGCCAGGTGGATGCCCCACTGGACAGGACGTTTACTGTATACAGTGTATGGAGTACAGAAGGTGAGTGCGTCGGGGAGGACCCCGGTCAGGAGTTCGATCCAGCCATCAATGTACGTTTGCTGGCTTTGGAATGTGCGGAGAAGAAAAGTACGCTGTCCCGAAGCGGGACCAGCATACAAGGAGACTATCTGCTTATTGCAGAGCCGTTATTCTCGAGAACAAATAGAGATTTGTTTGCCGTGTTCATTGCTCTGGTTTTTGAATCCAGCTTATCCGAAACTTCAGAAGCTGTAGTTCGATCTGAGGCATTGCACTATCGTACTTGCTTTTACCGAAGATTCGAATACATATTTATGACGGATTTGCTGCATGCACACGAACAAACAGCACGCGAGGAACACCGAAGATCTATTCTTTTTCAGATTGTACAGCGCATGCATGACAAGATGGATGTCGGAGCCATATTAGACGAGGTTTTTGTAAGTATGGATTATCTCTATCCTTCAGCGAACATTATGCTGTATATGTCTCAGGATCAAAGGAATTTTAACCCAAGGATCAAGCCGCTGCTTGTGCAGGAGCGTGGAGAGGACATTTGCGTTCGATCCTTTATGGAGGGCAAGCTGATCGTTTCCCGATCTGAAGGAATGGAGAGGCGTATCATTGAAGTGGGCTTGCCGCTGAAAGGCAAACAAGGCATCTATGGTGTCTTTCATATCGAGATGAATGAGGAATTGATAGAGGATTCCGATCTGCAGCTCATTGCAATGATGGCGGATACGGCCGGGACTGCTTTTGAAAATGCTAAATTGCATGAACAGTCCCATATGCTCATCCAGGAACTTCGTGTAATCAATGATCTCACACAGCGTCTCAATAAAAGTTTGCAATTGACGGAAATTTATCAATTTTCCGGGCAAGAGCTCAAGCACACGTTTCAAGCTGATTTTTGCTGCATTTTGCGATTAAATGACAATACGAACCGGTTTGAGGTCATGTCCACCAATGTTAAAGAAATCAGTCATAAAACGTATCCGGTGGACTCCGGCATTGCTGGTTATATGTATCAGACGGAAGAGCCGTTAATCATATCCGATTATACGCAATTTGACAAAGTTACCTCCAGCTTTATGGAGCTTACTGGCGCGATGTCTTTGATTGCAGCTCCAATCCGGGTAGATGGTCAGGTGAAGAGTGCAATTTTGCTGGCCCATGAACGGGAGCATTTTTTCTCCTATGACAATTATCGCCTGCTCCAGATGTTATCCATTCATCTCGGCCTTGCGATAACGAATGCGACCTTGCATGCAGAAGTACGACGTCTGGCTAATCTGGATATGTTAACAGGACTGTATGTAAGACACTATCTGGATAACATCATTCACGAGCGTCAGGCTCATGATTACTGCGGTTCATTGGTTGTCGTTGATATCGACCAGTTCAAACAGGTGAATGATACCTTCGGTCACCAGACCGGAGATCAGGTATTGAAGCAAGTGAGTGACATTGTCACCAGTTCGGTTCGGCCTGAGGATATATGTGCAAGGTGGGGTGGGGAAGAGCTTGCCATCTACATGCCGCAGATCGGAATTCATCAGGCGCTTGCTTATGCTGAGATGATTCGTACACGAGTGGAGGCCGAGACCCGGCCGTCTGTGACAGTGTCAAGTGGTATTGCGGAATGGAACTGGATGGACGAGAGGGTAAGTGTGGAGTCCCTGTTTTACCGTGCAGATATGGCACTGTACAGTGCCAAGAACGGGGGACGAAATCGAATTGTTATCGAAGAGCAGGAAGTCACACGTTAAGAGAGAGCTATTCCCGCTTGCGGAGTCGGTTCTCTTTTTTTTGTAGTATAAGTGTATACGGTGGGGGCAATCTATGGAGAAAATGACCGAAAGGTGGATTGCATATGGTGAGCCGTCAGTTGATGCGGACTTTGTTGTTAACCTTGTGTGTTATGCTGGCAGTCGTTCCGGGCTGCGGCATACTCCAGAAGGATCGGACACCGGAAGAGATCTTTGCTATGGCCTTATCCGGCATAGCGGGGAAGGAGACGATGACGTTTGAAGGGGAGGCAGGACTACGGCGAGAAAACAGCGCAATGTTTGAAAATCAGTTCAAATTCGAAGGAAAGCTTGAGGAGCATGACCGGCTGACGCTGCAGACCCGTTTGCCAGGCTCGGTGACTGCAGCAGGTTCAGGCATCTCCATGAATGCAGTTAACCATAACGGACAACCAGGTGGCTTCAGTGCCTCGTATAAGCGGAAAAAAGGAAAATGGAATGCTCTGGCGGCGGAGCATGAACCATTGCGTGGATCACTATCCCGTTTCAATCCCATTGCTCAACTGGAGCAGATTGATACGATGAAAAAAACGATTCAATCCGAATATGGATCGGGGCGTCAAACGCGAATATTACGCATTGAACTCGCGCCGGAGGATGCCAAAGCTTGGGCGGCAAGCCAGTTGACCGACGAGATGAATGCGATTCGGGCAGATTATATGCATAAGGCGGTTCAGGTAAAAGGTGCGAATCAGGGAAAGCTGGAGGAGGAGCTGCAGAAGGTGTGGCAGCAGGGAGAGACCTCCATGCAGAAGATGTTCGAGAAGGCGGAGGTGCATACGGTGTACCACCTTACAGTGGATCGTAAAACAAGCTTGCCCATGCGCCTTTCTTCGGAAAGTCAGATGAAGTATAAAGATAACAGCAACCGAAATAATGTGGAGGCACTGGTCACCGATGTCAATTTCAAATCATATCAATAAATTAAAACCTGTGACTGCCTGCTGACGGGATGCCTGGTGCGTGCTACAATAGTAACGTAATTTACCGTTGTTCAATTCATTGAATGGCATATGACAGGAGGATTTATCATATGAAGGACCCTAGAATTCAGAAGCTTGCAGCAAACCTGGTAGGTTATTCTGTTGATGTACAGCCCGGTGAAAATGTATTGGTTGAGATGATTGGATCAGAGCGTGATCTGATGAATGCCATTATTGAGGAAGTGGGCAAAAAAGGCGGTAACGTTTTCGTGCAATTGACGGATAGAACGGTTCAACGTGCGATGCTCAAAAATGCTACAGAAGAGATGATGAAAACGTGGGCGGAGATTGATCTGAACCGTATGAAACAAATGCAGTGTTACATCGGTATTCGTGCCGGAGAGAATGTAAACGATCTGTCCGATGTGCCGGAAGAAAAAATGAAGCTGTACAATGCTCTATACTCCCATCCGGTACATAGCGAGCAGCGTGTCAAACATACGAAATGGGTGGTGCTTCGTTATCCGAACGCAAGCATGGCACAACTCGCCAATACAAGCACGGAAGCATTTGAAGACTTCTACTTTGACGTATGCAACCTGGATTATGCGAAAATGGACAAAGCACAGGATTCACTCGCGAGTCTCATGAAACGCACGGACAAAGTGCGGATTACAGGACCGGGAACAGATCTGAGCTTCTCGATCAAAGACATCGGTGCAGAGAAATGCTCCGGGCAAAAAAATATTCCCGATGGCGAGGTGTATAGCGCGCCTGTTCGCGATTCCGTGAACGGTACGATCAGTTATAATACACCAACACTGTATAACGGAGTTACGTTCGAGAATATTAAATTTACGTTTAAAGACGGTAAAATTGTTGAAGCATCCAGCAATGATACGAAACGTCTGAATGAAATTCTGGATTCGGATGAAGGCGCGCGCCATATCGGTGAGTTCGCTATCGGATTCAACCCTCACATTCTGCACCCGATGAAAGATATTTTGTTTGACGAAAAAATTGCAGGCAGCCTGCATTTTACGCCTGGTCAGGCATATGAAGAAACAGATAACGGAAACCGTTCATCCATTCACTGGGATCTCGTATTGATTCAGCGCCCGGACTACGGCGGTGGGGAGATTTATTTTGATGATGTGCTGATTCGTAAAGATGGCATTTTCGTCATTCCTGAGCTGGAATGTTTGAATCCGGAACAGTTGAAATAGGAACTGCATTTTGCAGTTGCTAGGAAAGCGGATTCACGGTATCATGTAGTGGTAATTAATAGATGATACTAAAGTAAAAAGACGGAGGGATTCCTATGTCGAGTAATAATGCGGCTGTAGTAGAAATTGCTCAAACAGCAGGCAAGTTTACTTCTTCAATCGTGCTTCATTCAGAGAACAAGTATATCGACGTAAAAAGTATTCTGGGTTTGTTTACAACACTGATCAGCACTCACAGCTATGAGCTGCACGTTCATGGCCCGGATGCTGATGAGGCGAAGGCGGCAATGTCCGAAGTATTCGCCAAGCATGGTCTGAATGTAAACATCGCTTCTGAATAACAACGTTTAAGAACACCTCTGCTTTAGGGCAGGGGTGTTTTTTAATAAAGAAAAACATTGTGGGGAGAGTTCCGCAACGTGTAAAGAGTGCAGAGCACAGAATGGTCGCGAGTTACTTATAGCTTGTGTGCTTATTTTGGTCAGGTTCTTGTATTAGCTCTTCATTTCGTCTAATATTAGATGTAGAACGTCTTTACGCGATTTTTGGGACATAGGGGGGAAATGATGCATGACTTCATCTGATCTGCAGGACCAGCTGAACCTGAAAGCAATCAGTCTTCTTCAAGAAGATGCAGATAAAATACAGAAGCTTATCGAAGTACAGATGGAGAATCTGGCTACCCGCTACTGCCCTCTCTATGAGGAAGTATTGGATACACAGATGTATGGGTTCTCCAAGGAAGTGGATTTTGCTGTTCGTGCAGGGCTCCTTCCAGAAGGTACAGGGAAGCAGATGGTTAGCGCGCTTGAACGGAATCTGGCCATTTTATATGAAGCACTGAACAAGAAGAATGAGCAATAGCCTGCGTCGCGCGGGTCAGTATAGAAGGCATGCACATGTTCGTTGCATGCTTTTTTTGTATGAGATAAAAGGATGATGTGAATTCAAAAAAGGCATCTATCAGGAATGAGTTTCCCATAGATGCCTTTTTTGAGTAGTGTCAGCTCAAGATGTTCATATGAGACAGCGCGGTGGAAACAGGGCATCTGTCCAATTAGACAAGGAAGAAGGAGACACCCAGAATGACATATACCACAAGCAGCAGCAAGCCTTCGTACCAGTTGGTGGAGCCGTCCTGTGTGATCGACTTGGCTATGAACACAGACACGCCGATCGCAACCAGCTCAATGGTGGTAAACACGATGTCCATTGTACGCCCGGTAAAGTAACTGACAAAGATAAGCACAGGGGCGACAAACAAGGCGATCTGCAAGCTGCTGCCTACCGCAATTTCCACCGCTGCCCCGATTTTATTTTTCATCGCAAGCATGATAGCGGCGCTATGCTCAGCTGCATTCCCGATAATTGCCACGAGGAATGCACCGACGAACAGCTCGCTCAGACCAAACTCGGAAGTGAATACTTCCAGAGTGCCGACCAGCCATTCACTGACAAAAGCAACCATGACCGTTGCGATGACGAGATACAGAATGGACTTTTTCTTCGACCACTCCGGTGCATGCTCATGAGGCAGTTCCTCATCATTATCGTCAGTTACATCTGCAAGGTAGCTTTTGTGCGTAACCATGGAAAACAGCAGCCACGCGATGTAAGCGGCAATGAGCAAACCCGCAACGATGAGACTGAGTGTATTCGTATCCCGCTGTGTGATGGAGTGGGTGTTCAGGAAGACAGCCGGAACAAACAAAGCGATGATGGCAACAATCATCAAGGAGCCGTTTAGCCCCGCAAGGGATACGTTGTAGTTCTGAATTTTAAACTTCAGACCTCCGGCGAAAATACTGAGTCCAAGCACAAGCAGCAGGTTCCCGATAATTGACCCGGTCAGACTGGCCTTGACCATGTCGAACAGGCCCTCTTTGACAAGGAAAATGGCGATGATCAGCTCAGCCGCGTTGCCAAACGTAGCATTCAGAAATCCACCCAGCCGCTGTCCGGCATAATGGGCAACATTTTCGGTAGCCTTGCCTAAAAAGCCGGCGACAAAAATAACCGAAATGGCAGATAAAACGAACTGCAGAATCGAATCCCATTTCATGTAGTGGGCGATGGCGCTGAGTACAAAAAATGCAATCAGCAAATAGGATGAAATCCGGTTTCTCACAAAAAACACCTCGGTTATGTACTTATTTTGTTTGGAAAATGACGTAACGTACCTATGCGATTAATTTCATATTTCAATATAACCAAATGGTGGCAGGTTGTAAACGCATCTTTTTCAGTTAAATTTGCTTTTTGGGGTCGAAACGATTTAAAATACGAGTAACGAAGTGAAGGAGGATGTGGCATGGCAGAACAACTTCAATTGGAGAG
This sequence comes from Paenibacillus sp. JGP012, assembly GCF_014203995.1. Lineage (NCBI taxonomy): Bacteria > Bacillati > Bacillota > Bacilli > Caryophanales > Paenibacillaceae > Paenibacillus > Paenibacillus sp. JGP012. The sequence continues at coordinate 20,074 of NZ_JACHKG010000016.1, forward strand.
CGGAAACATCCGGATTGCCGATGACGTGGTTGCGAAAATTGCTGGAATGGCTGCAATGGAAACGCCTGGAATCGCCGCAATGTCTGGAGGTTTGTCAGAGGGCTGGGCGAAGCGTCTCAGTGGTAAAAACGTGCAGAAGGGCGTGAGCGTTGAGGTCGGCCAGCTGGAAGCAGCCATTGATCTGCGCATCATCGTCCTGTACGAAACCCCGATTCATGAAGTTTCACGTATGCTTCAACAGAATGTGAGAGAAGCGGTAGAGACGATGACCGGATTACGTGTCGTTGAAGTCAACGTAAAGGTCGAAGGTGTATCTTTCCGAGGCGACGACCTGTAAAAGATGACCCTATAAAAAAGACTCTGCATCAACTGATGCAAAGTCTTTTTTTTACACTTATCCAGCCTTATCGAACCCGGCGAATAGAGTCTCGGGAACGAAGTGCAGGAGATGTGCGCGTTTGAACCGTCACCGATTTGGTTTTTTCTTCTTTGATGGCTTCAAGGTTGTTCGTGCGTGAGATGCTCAGTACAATTCCCATCGCGACCATCATGACGAAGAGTGACGTTCCCCCATAACTGATAAACGGAAGGGTAACCCCCGTTACAGGGATCGTTTGAGTGACCCCTCCGATATTGATGAAGGCCTGGATCGCGATCAGTCCCATAATCCCTATACCCACCAGTGTACCAAACGGATCAGGACACCGCAGCGAGACAATGATTCCCCGCCAGATAAAATATAAATATACCAGCAGGAACAGGGTACTACCAATAAAGCCGAGCTCCTCTCCGATCACGGAGAAAATAAAGTCATTATAGGCATTAGGCAAATAATGCAGCTTCATGGTTCCTTGTCCAAGTCCCGAGCCTGTAACGCCGCCGTCACCAATAGCTACAAGAGAGCGGTAGAGGTTAAGACTTCCACCGTTAATATCAGACAATGGATTGAGGAAAGCCTGAATCCGACCGATTTTGTAGTTCTGTTCGGCTGTCACTGTTGTTGCGGCATCCAGTGCGGGAGCGCTTGGAGACATAGAGGAGAACAGGGCATTTGCGCCAAAAGCAAGACCTCCACCAAGCACTACGAGCAGAATGGAGCCGAGAATGTGTTTCATACTGGCTCCGCCGGCATAAATAACAAGACCGCAGGTGGACACCAGGATGAAGCAGGTGCCGAAGTCAGGCTGCAGCATGATTAAACCTGCGATAAAGCCGACGATAATTAACACAGGGAAATAACCGGTTTTGAAATCACGGAAACGTTCCCCTTTTTTGGTGATCAATGCAGCCAAATAAAGAATGATAGCGATTTTTGCAAATTCTGCAGGCTGTAGACTGAATCCGAACAGATGAATCCAGCTTTTTGCACCGTTCAGCACTTTTCCTGTAATCAGTACGAGCAGCAGCAGCGCCGTGGTGAACAGGAAAAAGGGAGCATACAGTTTTTTGTACTTGTTAAAGCGGATGTTCATGGCAAAAAACATGCCAAACAGACCGATAATCGCCCACATAAGTTGTTTTTTCGTGAAGTAAAGGGCATCGTTGTTAAAACTTTTGCTTGCAATTGCAATGCTGGAACTGGAGCTGAATACCATCACCAGTCCAAAGCCCACCAACAATAAAGTGAGGATTAGCAGTTGAAAATCCGGCGTGCCTCTCTTCGTTCTCGTCTGGGCCTTTTGTTGTTTCATAGCAGGCCCGCCTAAGCTTCGAGCAGTTCTTTGAGCTGCTGTAATTTTTGGGTCGCCAGCTTCACGACTGGCTGCGGAACGGAAGAGTCGTAATCAAGTCCATGCGGAAAAGTGGCTTTGCCGAGATAAACGGCTTCAACGGCCAGAACCGTATCAGGTTTCTCAAGCTTGCCTTCTACCGCGCGCGTATTAATGCGTACAAAGTATTCTGAGTTAGTTTGTTCGTCTTCGATTTTGTAGTCATATGTAGCACGGTAATATTCCCACTGCCACCGGACAAATCCGACTTTCTCGGCGCTCTCATCCAGGTATGCCAAGTCGCTTTTCAAGCCATCCAAGCCTGTGTTCTCAAAAATCATAAGCGTTTGATCCTCCTCATAAGCTTCCGAGTATATTTCTCGTATGTTACTCTAGTTTATGATAGTATGTTTCACCTTCCCGTGCAAGCTTTCCAAAGGCCTTTCGTATCGGATTTCATGCAATTCTGCTACAATATACTGCAACAGGTTTGAAGAGGAAGGTTAGCTACTGTGAAAAGTGCCGTTAATGATCGAAAGGATGGGGTTACATGACAACGAATATATGGTGGGAAGATCTGCAGATCCACATGGTGGAATGGCGGCGTCACCTTCATCGCAATCCTGAGGTTTCCTTTCATGAGGAGAAAACATCCTCTTTTGTGGCAGATATGCTGGAGAGCTTTGGTATTGAGGTTAAACGACATGTAGGCGGTCATGGAGTAATTGGTGTACTGCGTGGAGACAGGCCAGGACCTGTTGTGATGCTGCGGGCGGATATGGATGCACTGCCTATTCAGGACGAGAAAAATGTAGCATATGCTTCTCAGCAGGCTGGGGCTATGCATGCCTGTGGTCATGATGGTCATATTTCAATGCTGCTTGGAACAGCGTTATATTTCAGCCGTCACAGGCAGGAGGTGCAGGGAGAAATCCGCTTTCTGTTCCAGCCGGCTGAGGAACTGCTTCCAGGCGGTGCTGTTCAAGTAATCGCAGACGGAGCGCTGGAAGGGGTAGACGTTATCTACGGAATCCATCTGTGGACGCCAATTCCTGTAGGTGTGGTTGCAAGCACAGCAGGACCAATGATGGCGGCGGCCGATGATTTTTATATTGATATCAAAGGTAAAGGCGGTCACGGCGGGATGCCCCAAGCTACAGTAGATAGTGTAGTCGCTGGCTCTGCCCTTGTCATGCAGCTGCAGACGGTAGTCAGCCGCTCGGTTGATCCGTTACGCCCGGCTGTGCTGACGATTGGTACGATGCAAGCGGGCTCGGCGCAGAATGTTATTGCCGAACAGTGCAAATTAAGCGGCACGGTGCGGACCTTTGATGAAGAGACTCGAAACGCAATGAAGGAACGTGTGCTTGCGATGGTAGCGCAGACTGGGGCTGCTTATGGTGCAGAGACTCAGGTGAAATACATTATGGGCTACCCTCCCGTTGTTAATGATGAGCGAGAGACAGCGCGGTTCTTCCGCGAGGCTGAAGCGACATTTGGTGCGGATCGGGTTCAGAACTCTCCTATGCTGATGCCGGCAGAAGACTTTGCATATTATTTGCAAAAGGTTCCGGGATGCTTCATGTTTGTCGGTGCAGGCAATGCAGAGAAAAATGCAGTGTATCCACATCATCACCCGATGTTTGATTTTGACGAGGACGCCATGCAGACAGGTGTTAAGCTGTTTGTGTCCATGGTGAAGGGTTACGCAGCCGAATGTTAAACCTTATAGTTGGGCATCCTGATCATACCGAGGTATGGACAGGGTGCTTTTTTGTGTTTTGGAGAAACAGAGACAGATTAACAGAAGGTGAGGGAGGGAGAGAAAAATGAGGACGTTTAATCCGTCAGGTGCCTGCATTGTTCAGCGGGATTTCACGGTGCTGCTTGAGACGGGACATTCTGAATATGAAGCGGCGAGAGCACAGATCTCCATGTATGCCGAGCTTGTAAAAACACCTTCAGCCTTCCACACCTATCGGATTACGCCGTTATCGCTGTGGAATGCGGCAGCGCTGGGCTGGCAGTCGGAGCAAGTCATCGCCAGTCTGGAGCAGGTGTCACGCTGGAGTGTGCCTTCGGCGCTCATGCAGGACGTGCGGAGAATTATGGACCAGTATGGCAAATTAAAGCTGTACGCTGAGCCGGATCATGTCCGCATGCGTTTGGTCAGTGAAGATGAGCAGCTGCTGGATGAGCTGAACGGGATAAGGTCGATTGCAGCATTTCGTATGGAACGGGTAAATCACTATGAACTTCTGCTATCAGGGGAGAAACGTGGCTTGCTGAAGCAGGAGCTGACACGTCTTGGTTATCCGGTGCTGGACTATGCAGGTTATCGGAGAGGCAGTGAGCTTTCATTTGGCTGGCGTTCTGATACGGGGTTATCCACGGGAAGTACATCCCGAAAGAGAGAACGAGATGGTGGCTTTGCGCTGCGTCCATATCAGGAAAAAGCGGTGCATGCTTTTACAGGCGGCGAAGGCACTGGCGGCAGCGGGCTGCTCGTGCTTCCCTGCGGGGCAGGCAAAACGGTTATTGGCATAGCCGTACTGGAACGGCTGCAATGCGAATGCCTTATTTTAACGTCCAATACAACATCTGTCCGGCAGTGGATACAGGAAATTCAGGATAAAACAACGATTACTTCCGAGCAAATCGGGGAGTATTCCGGTCAGAAGAAACAGGTGAAGCCGGTGACAGTCGCTACATATCAAATTTTGACTCATCGCAAGTCCAAGGACGCGGAGTTCAGCCATATTCACCTTTTGCAGGAACGAAAGTGGGGGCTGATCATCTATGACGAGGTGCATTTGCTGCCGGCTCCGGTATTTCGGGCTACAGCAGACATTCAGGCAACGCGTCGTTTAGGGCTGACGGCTACACTTGTGCGTGAAGACGGATGTGAACAGGATGTGTTCTCACTCATTGGCCCTAAATTATACGATATGCCATGGAAAGAGCTGGAGCAAGAAGGATGGATTGCCGAGGTGAAGTGTCAGGAGGTCAGGGTCCCGTTGTCGCCTGAATTAAGATCGACCTATGTGCAAGCCGAAGGCAAACATCAGTTCCGACTTGCAGCTGAAAATCCTGCCAAAATCAATGTTGTTAAACGTTTGCTTGAACGTCATGCCAACGCACCAACGATTGTCATCGGTCAATACCTCGACCAGCTGGAGATGATTGCCCGGGAAATTGATGCTCCGCTTATCTCAGGATCGATGTCCCAGCAGGAGCGAATCAAGTGGTTCTCCGCCTTTCGTCAGGGCGATATACGCACGATTGTTGTATCCAAGGTTGCCAATTTTGCTGTTGATTTGCCGGATGCAGCGGTGGCACTTGAGATTTCAGGAAGCTTTGGATCAAGGCAGGAAGAGGCTCAGCGGCTCGGCCGCATTTTGCGTCCCAAGGCAGAGGAGAATAAAGCCTTTTTCTATGCGCTTGTTTCTGAAAATAGCAAGGAACAGGAGTTCGCACTGCATCGCCAGATGTTTCTGGTTGAGCAGGGGTACGAATATGCGATTGTGCAGGAATCAGATGTAATCCATTAAACGCTGCAGAGGAGGAGGAGCATGTGATGTCTGATTTGGAATATGAGATGGAGCAGGAAGCCCCAACGAGAGAGGAGCACAGTCTGGAATCATGGGGTGCGCTCGGAACAGCAGAGCGGCGGGTGCTAGGTGTACTTTTTCACAAACATGCGGGTCAAAGCTTTTCTTCTCTTCTGCCTCCTGAAGTGTGGGCGAAGGAAGGTTTAAGCGGGGCGGAAGCAAACCTGGCCTTTGCCATGCTTCGGCGTAAACGGTGGATTAGCTCGGTTCACAAAAGCTGGGGCGAATGCACGTATTATATCCCGCAAAGTCATCTCATCGTGTTGACACTGGTCTGCACTGATTTTACCAATCATATGGTTGAAGCAATGAATGAACCTGTTATGCGAGTAATATGTGAGGCTAAGCCGCATGTAGCGGCAGAACTGCTTCATCTGGTCGCCTGGATTGAAAGGGAGGCATTGCCCCTCACGTCCAAGGGCACAATACATAAAAGAAGTGTGCAGAAGTTAAGCACATTAACGATTTTATCTCCTGCTGATTTTGAAGACCTGAATATTGCTTATGAGCATGCTGATTTATATCCTGTACATGTCGTTATCCTGCTGGATATGCTGGTTTGCCTGAATTTGGTGCAGCAAACGAACAAGGGACTCGAGATCAGACAAGAGCGTTTGCAGCAATGGATCTCGCTGTCCTGGTCAGAGATGCATCGGGAGATTTTCCAAGTGTGCATGGAGCGATATGGAGGCTCACAGCCAGTGATGCAGCATTTTCGTTATCAGCTTGCCTTGTTAGCGCCGGGCTTGAATGGATGGTATCGAATTAGAAATGAGCAGGACCATACAAAAATCAAGAGCTGGCTGGTGGCTTTGGCAGGCTGGGGGTTTGGCGAGGTTGGCGAGACGGCAGATGGAGCGCTGGCGTTTCGCTGGCTGATGAATCCGGCTGAGCTTATGGATATCCGTAGATCAGCCCGGAGTGTTGAAGCGGATGTTGTGCGGCTTCATGCCCGGGTAGAGTCTGAGGAAACATTCGCCAGAGTTTATGTGCAGCCTGATTTTGAAGTGATGGTACCCCCTGACGTGTCTCCCGAAGTCTGCTGGGGGCTGGAGCATTACTGTGAACGAATGACACGTGATCAGATGACCATATATCGGCTGTGCAAAGAGCGGGTGGAGAAGGCCGAATCAATAGCAGGAGGACAGAAGGGACAGTCGGCAGTTCAATTTCTGGAGAAATATAGTTATGGCCGTTTGCCAGAGCATGTGATGGCGGCTTTGGCGGATTGGCCCAGAGATTGTGAAACGGAGACGACGAAACAAACACAGACACAGAAGCAGGACACTGTCAGTCTCGTTGAAAAAGTGGGATTAAACTCCATCCATAAGTCGCCTTCTTTTGTTTATCGTCCTGATGCGCAAGGTTTACTTCAAGGACGTATGAAGACAGGCATGACAGCAGGCCCAAATGCCGCTTCGCTTCATCATATGGAAGGGGTTGAGCAGGAGGAACCTTCCTGGTCCTTGAGAAAAACGGATGTACCCGAGACATGGCACAGGGAATGGAGGAAGTATCATGTGTCCACGGCACGTCAGATTGCACTGCAGGCCATCGAATGGCAGGTGAAGCTCGGCGTACGAAAAGGAGAGGATACGTTCGTCCTGATTCCTCAGCACGTTAAGGGACACGAGCGCTGGACACTTGAGGCATGGTGCCTTCTGGACAGCGGAGAATTGGTATGCACGACAGAATGGCGAACATTTACACCCGAAGGCTGGGATACAATGCGTCTTATTCTGCCAGATCATGTCTAAACCTGAGGCTTTGCGTGATAAAATGAAATCAAAACCGAATTTTGAATACTTCCTGCCTTGCAATTACAGGAAAAACTCTTCTTAACCTTTCATGGATATGCTATGATGAAGGAGTCTACGTTAAGTAGAACTTTATATATAGATAGGATGAATAATTCATGAGCGTAGCGGAAATAAACACGGTCGATATGGCCCAAGTGTTAACGGGCGCATATGAACTGGGTGACATGATTAACCAATCTGCCGAAGTATCGGATTATTTATATTGGAAGCAGCAAGTGGAGACAAGTCCCGAGATTCAGGAGGGCATCCGCAGGCTGAATGCCAAGAAAGAATTGTTTGAGGAAACACAGCGGTTTGGCCACTTTCACCCAGACTATCATGCAGCGAAGGATCAGGTAAAAGCACTGGAAAAGGAACTGGAGTCCTTTGAAGCAGTAGCGCGGTTCAAGCAAGCGGAGCGAACATTGGACGAGATGCTGTTTCAGATGTCGGAGACGATTGCCTTCGCCGTATCCTCCACCATTAAAGTACCAAGTAATGACCCAAATCCCAAAGGTGGCTGCGGAAGCGGCGGCAAATGTGGATGCAGCTAATCGCTGCCGAATGATTAGATTTACATTGTGAAGGACCGGGCCTTTCGAGGGCCGGTCTCCATTTATAGAAGGGCGGGGAACGATGATGTTTGCGGAAAGAACTGGATTCATTATTTGGGTTAGTGATTTGAAAGCGGCCCGCAATCTCGAAAAATATGGAACCGTGCATTATATCTCCCGCCGTATGCATTATGTTGTCATGTATGTTAATGCAGAACGAGCTGAGGATACAATGAAAAATGTAAAGCGGCTTTCCTATGTGCGCAAAATCGAGCGCTCTTATCGTAACGAGATCAAAACCGAGTATGCCAGCAAAACGATGGACAAAACAAGCTATTACGGAATATAACACGAAACGCAGGAGGGGCCCGGTGGGTCGCTCTTTTCTTAAACACAGCATAAATAGAATTTTATGAAAAAAGTTAAACTTACGCCTTGAGGTTGCGGGACTTATGTTGTAATATATTTGGTAATAAATAGATAGAAAGTCCTATCTGGTGGAGAGTGATTCCCATGCGTGATAAGGTGATGCAACGTTGGAGCACCTACGAGCCGTTTTTTGTGGCTCTCGGAGACAAGAAAGTGGCTGACATCGTCATTACCCATCATGCAAAGATGCGGTATGCAGACCGTATTGAGGCTGCACGTAGTGATGATGACCATATTGCGGCATGGTTATGGGAGTGTCTGAAGCAGGACCGGGTAACACCATATTACCGCAATGAACAGGACGTTTACCTGATTGATGATGATTTGGTTATGGTCGCTGAGTTTTCCGAGCTTGAAGGAGAATATGATATAACAGGCAATCCATTGCACAAAATGATTGTAGTGACGTTTTTGGGACGTATGTCGGAGACAATTGAGCTTCGAGATTTGAAGTCGTATTATTCCTGGCTTAGACACTCCAGAAGAATGACACTGGTCAAGAATAGCCGGAAGCACAGATAATAAGTTGTTCGATATTGCAATCATAGATTTAATGCGAGATTCTATGTACTTACGCATGCAGACAAGCTGCATGCTTTTTTTTTGTTGCAGAACGGGAAATCGGCTACAATATAGAGAGAGAGCAAGTGGAAGAGGGGCGAACATATGAATTTTCATCAGCTGCACATTTTTTACACGGTGGCAGAGAAGGGCAGTTTTTCTGCGGCTGCACAGGCACTACATATGACACAACCGGCGGTGACGATGCAGATTCAATCGCTGGAGGATTATTTCGGAACCAAGCTGCTGCATCGTTCTACCAAAAAAATAGAATTGTCAGAGGCGGGCCGCACATTACTGCCTCATGCCAAACGAAGTGTAGAGCTGGTCAGACAGACCGACGAAGCGATGTCTGCTTTTACACAGAAACTGCAGGGGAGATTGCAGCTTGGGGCAAGTCTGACCATCGGGGAATATGTGCTGCCTCGTATGCTTGGACCTTTTGCAAGGCAGTATCCCGATATATCCATTGTTATGAAAGTGATGAATACAACCCAGATCATGGATGAGATTTTGAAGCACCAGTTGAACTTTGGATTAATTGAGGCGCCGATACATCACCCCGATATGATTGTGGAACCTGTCATGCAGGATGAACTGAAGCTGATTGTACCTGCGGGACATGATCTGGCAGGCCGTGGCAAAGTCAATCTTGAAGAAGTGATGAATTATCCTTTTGTACTGCGGGAGGAAGGCTCTGGTACACGTCAAGTGATGGAAGGGCAGCTGCAGAAGAAAAAAATTGATCCAAGTGACATGAATGTGGTCATGGAGCTTGGCAGTACAGGAGCGGTCAAATCGGCTGTGGAAGCCGGGGTGGGCATTACGATGCTGTCTCCCTCTTCTGTGCAGCATGAGCTGGCTCTGGGGCTTGTTCATATGGTGGACATTCGCGGGCTGGAGTTCAAGCGCCAATTCTATGCCATTCATCTGAAATCCTCTTTGCTGCCGCTGTCTGCTGTAGCTTTTCTGGGGTATTTGCGTCAGCAGGAGCATGAGACGGGAGAGCAGGCTTAGGGATGTATGTTCTGTAAGATGGATTTACTTGAGGATTGTCAAAAAGAAACGGTAAGAATCAACAGTCCAGCATTGGATAGGAAAGGAAGGATTGCCCATGAATCAGCATCAGGGACGCTGTGATCTTCATACACATAGCCAGGCTTCGGACGGAATGCAGTCCCCGAGAGATAATGTGACGCTTGCAAAGCAAAAAGGATTATCCGCAGTAGCTCTGACAGACCATGATACTGTGGCTGGAGTGGCTGAGGCCCGGCAGGCCGGACAGCTGCTTGATATTGAGGTTATTGCCGGGGTAGAGATCAGTACACGCGCGGGTGGCAAGGAGATTCATGTCCTTGGGTATGAGGTGGACGTAGATGATGAACGTTTTCTGCAGCGATTGCGGGGTTTGAGAGAGGCGCGAGAGGAGCGTAATCATCGAATGATTGCCAAGCTTCAGGAGCTTGGTCTCGATATCACTTGGCAGGAGGTGCTGGACGAGCTGGGGCGGCCGCTGGAGCCGGATGAAAGCGTGGGCAGACCACATATGGCAGATGTGCTTGTAAAAAAAGGGTATGCCGCCGATATGCGTGATGCTTTTGATCAGTATCTGGCGGAAGGCAAGCCTGGTTTTGTATCTGTACCTCGTGTTGCACCGAAGGATGCTTGTGTCTGGATTAGAGAAGCAGGTGGTGCTGCGGTTATAGCGCATCCGGGTATTTACGGAAATGACGAATTGGTAAGACAGATCATCATGGACGCCAAACCGGACGGTATCGAGGTGTTTCATTCGGATCATGGCCCGGAGGAAGAGCAGCGGTATTTGGGGCTGGCGAGGGAGTTTGACCTGATTGTTACAGGTGGGTCAGATTATCACGGGGAACGGCAAGGTGTCGTTTTTCACGGGGATTTAGGCAGCAAAACGGTAGCGATGGAAGTCGTAGAGCAGCTTCGGGCTGTGTCATCGACAAGAAAATCGAAATAGGCGCATGAAGTGTGGCGGACAGTAAGTATAAGTCAAGGTAAGCATAAGACAATGTAAGGATAAAGGAAAGCGAAGTAAATATAAAAGTAAGGGTGCAGATAAAAGGAAGGCCATAAACACGTTGAAGGAGTTCTTCAGGGTGCTTATGGCCCTTTTTGATTTGTTTCGCTCGGTTCGCTCGGCCTGTTGTTAGGTAAAGATGGACTACGAATCTAACGATTCTCACGAACCTTATTTGCCTCCGATTCGGATTATTTGAATTCTAACGATCCCCAGAAGTCTTATTTCAGCCAAAACACTAAAAAATGGCCTCCAGTGGAGCGAATTCAGGGAAATAACGTCTCTGTGGATCGTTAGAAATATAAAATGCCTGAATACACCCAAATAAGGTTTCTCCTGATCGTTAGAGCTCGCAGCCGGTTGCATTATTATGTGATGGGCATTCGAAGGCAATATATTACCGAACTGTATTACCGAAAATGTATTGCCGAACTGTATTACTAAAATGTGTTACGGAACTGTATTACCGAATTGTATTACCGAATTTGTATTACTAAACTGTTTTACCAAATGTATTATCAAGCGTACCATCCGACTGAATGTGCCACCTTACCCGTTTTTGATCGTTGATGGCAGGCTTTTGATCAACTCGTCATTCGGTGTGACAAACAGCGTTTTCTGATGGTCATAAATGACAAAGCCAGGCTTTGCACCACTTGGTTTACGTACATGACGAATGTAAGTGTAGTCTACAGGTACGCTGCTTGATTCCTTTGCTTGGCTGAAATAAGCTGCGAGCTGCGCTGCTTCCTCCAGCGTAGCCTCACCAAAATCCGTGCTGCGAATGACCACATGTGAGCCGGGAATGTCTTTGGTATGCAGCCATGTATCATTTGCTGAAGCGAGTCGGTTGGTTACATACTCGTTCTGAAGATTGTTTTTGCCAACCAGAATGTCAATGCCCTCCGAGGATGTGAATTGATGCACGGTTGGACGGTCATTTTTCTTTTTCTTCTTGCCCTTTTTGTTTCGGTCACGCAAGTATCCCTGCTGTACAAGCTCGTCCCGAATTTCTTCAATATCGTTCATGGATGCGATGGACAGCTGCTGCAGCAGGTTGTCGAGATAGGCGATCTCGTCCTTCGTTTTGCCAAGCTGCTCATGAATGACAGCCAGGCTGTTTTTATATTTGTTATAACGCTTGAAGTAACGCTGCGCATTATCGGATGGTGTAAGCAGCGGATCAAGCTGAATGGTGATGCTGCGCTGCTCTTCGTCGTAAAAGTTGACAAGCTCTACACTTTTATCACCCTTGTTGACCAGATGCAGGGAAGCAAATAACAATTCCCCCCACAGTCTGTACTTGTCCGCATCGTCTGCTTCAAGCAGATCCTTGTTCAGGTTGTCGAGCTTTTTAATGTTTTTGCTTCGCTCATTTTGCAGGAACCGGAGCAGGTCGCTGACTCTTTGTTTGACTGTGTCCCGTTCTGCCTTGTCTCCGTAATAATCCTCCATACATTTACTCATTGTATCATACGATTTTTCCTGTTCCTCAATGCTCTGCAGACGAATGGCGGAGAAGACCATTTTGCCTTTGGCATTCAGCCCGGTTACAGGGGTGTACTGATGTTTCTTGACAGGGGCCAGCACGGATTCAAAAGCAGTCCAGAGTGTTTTCGCATCCAGATCGGTCGCTTCCGAAGCTGAGCGAGCTGTGATCTCTCCAGCAATGAGTGGACTCATACCACTAAAGGCATTGACCAGCCAGCGTGAAGGATGCAGATCTGCTTCATTCCCGGCTTCAGCGCCTGACGTTTGCTGGCTCTGCTCGACTGCCGTAGAGATCAACTGTGCAAACTCATTTGAAGTGACCTCTAGCGGATTGCTTTTGTGCTGCTCCGGCGGGGCCGTGTATGAGAAACCGGGCATGATGACACGATAACTGCTGATGGATGGAGTAACGTGGTGAATACCGTCCAGAATCGTGTCTGTCGCAGGGTCGAGCAAAATGATATTGCTGTGACGTCCCATCAGTTCAATAATGATGCGTTTGACCGAAATATCGCCAAGCTCGTCCCGTTGACGCACATCGATATGAATGATCCGTTCCATACCAATCTGGCGGATGTTCTCAATGATAGCCCCTTCGCAGTGCTTGCGCATCAGCATGCAGAACATTGGCGCCTCTGTCGGATTCAAAAATGTTTTCTCGGTAAAATGCACACGCGGGTATGTCGGGCTTGCCGAGACAAGCAGCTTGCTGTTGCCGCGCTGGGCACGCAGGGTGAGCACTACATCATGACCGTTTGGCTGATGAATTTTGCTGATTCGCCCTCCGATGCAGCCTTGCAGCTCATGTACGATGGCGCGGGTTACGATGCCGTCAAGTGCCATATTGTCCACTTCCTCTCTATTCAAGCAATCTGCACGGTTCTTGCAGAATGCCTTATCTACAACGAATTACAGCAGCCAGGCGTATGTAATTAGATGGGTCATAACAAAAGAATGGCTGCCCTCTTTCTTACTGCAATCTGGAGTTACCCGTAAGCTTCGCAGACTTATATTTTAGCTTATTCTGTCCATCAGGGAAAGGATTCACCTTCCGGGTGCTATTCACGGACATGTCCGAATACATATAGAGCAGGTAGTTTGTCCGGCACAGTGTACAGCTTGCCCAGGCAGCATGCCGGTGAAACATGTGAGAGCTTGCATTGCAGATGAAATGAGACTGGGAGGGAATTCTGTAGCATGGAACATACCAAGTGGCATCAACTGAGTGACGAAGAGCTTCGTGACACTCTTGGAGTCGATCCGCAGGAGGGATTAACAGAGGAAGCGGTGGAAGAAAAACGAAAAACAGCTGGCTCGAACGAGCTGAGTGAGGCAAAGCGGATATCTCCGATCACACTGCTGCTGAATCAGTTCAAGGACTTCATGGTGCTGGTGCTTATGGGAGCAACGCTGGTATCCGGTTTGCTTGGAGAGTATCTGGATGCGGTGACGATTGTTGCCATTATCGTGCTGAACGCCATCTTAGGCTTTGTACAGGAATTCAGAGCAGAACGTTCCCTGCGCGCACTCAAGCAGCTGTCGGCACCTCTGGCCAAAGTGCTCCGTTCAGGTCAGGAAGTGCATCTTCCGGCAAAACAGCTCGTTCCTGGAGACATTATCGTGGTGGAAAGCGGGGACCGCATTCCCGCCGATGTACGCTGGCTGGAAACGAGCAGTCTCGATGTAGAAGAGTCTGCACTAACGGGAGAATCCGTGCCTGTCAGCAAACATTTCAGGCCCATTGCCAGTGATGATGTTCCGCTGGGAGACCAGCGAAATATGGGATTTATGGGCACAATGGTCACTCGGGGTACAGCTAAAGGCATCGTTATTCGTACGGGTATGGACACAGAGATGGGGAAAATTGCTGACCTGATCCAGAGCACAGAGGAGCAGGAGACTCCGCTGCAGCACAGATTGGAGCAATTGGGCAAAATTCTGATCTTTGTTGCGCTGGGGTTAACGGTTATGGTTGTGGTCGCAGGGATTCTGCATGGACAACCCGCTGTAGGCATGTTCCTGGCAGGTGTCAGCCTTGCTGTGGCAGCAATCCCGGAAGGCTTGCCTGCGATCGTGACCATCGCCTTGGCGCTGGGTGTACAGCGGATGATTAAACGCAAAGCTATTGTACGTAAGCTGCCATCGGTAGAGACGCTGGGCTGCGCCTCCGTAATCTGCTCGGATAAGACAGGTACCCTGACACAAAACAAAATGACGGTCACGAATGTATGGCTTGAAGGACGCAGCATCAAGGTCACAGGAGACGGCTATGCACCGGAAGGTTACATGCTGGAGAATGATCGAATCATTGAGCTGAAGAGCGACCAGTCCCTGCGAAGAATGCTTCAGATCAGTGCACTTTGTAACAATGCGAGCATTGTAGAAACTGTTCTGAACGAGCCAGGCAGCAAGAAAAAAAATAAAGATTCCAAAAAAGAGAACAAAAAAGGCCGCAAGAAAGGCCAGCAGGAGGAAAATCAGGATTATATCGGCCAAGTGCTGTGGGAGTTGAAGGGAGATCCGACGGAGGGGGCTCTGGTGGCCATGGCTTCCAAAATGGGCATTACTCCGGCAGGACTCAAGGAATTGTATGCGCGAGAGCAGGAATTTCCGTTTGATTCCGAGCGGAAGCGTATGTCCGTAATGATCAAACATCAGGGCGGGCGAATGATTTATACCAAGGGAGCGCCTGACGTACTCATTGAGCATTGCAGCTATATTCTATGGGAGGGTAAAGTCGTTCCGTTCACCGGCACACTGCGCCAGAAGGTGATGGCTGCCAACGAAAGCATGGCTGGCAATGCGCTGCGGGTGCTCGGGATGGCTTACCGTGAAGTCAGACCGAAGGAACATGTCGCTGACGAACATGCAGCAGAAAGCCAGCTTGTATTTGTCGGGCTTGCAGGTATGATTGATCCCCCTCGTCGTGAGGTTCGTGATGCCATTGCTACATGCCGCAAGGCGGGCATACGTACCGTCATGATCACGGGAGACCATGGCACAACGGCAGAAGCCATCGCCCATCAGCTGGGCATTCTGCCTCGCGGCGGAGCTTCACTGAGTGGACAGCAGCTTGCGGGCATGACGGATGAGCAGCTGGATAAACAGGTGAACGACATTTATGTGTTCTCCCGCGTGTCACCCGAGCACAAGCTGCGCATCGTCAAATCACTGCAGCGCAGAGGACACGTGGTTGCCATGACCGGAGATGGTGTCAATGATGCACCTGCGATCAAGGCAGCAGACATCGGCATCGCAATGGGCATTACCGGTACGGATGTAACCAAGGAAGCCTCTTCCCTTATTCTGAGTGATGACAATTTCTCCACGATTGTGTCAGCTATTGAAGAGGGCCGTAACATCTATGAGAATATTCGCAAGTTTATCCGTTATTTGCTGGCCTCTAATGTAGGCGAAATTCTGACGATGTTTTTTGCAATGATGATGGGCTTGCCGCTTCCGCTTGTGCCCATTCAGATTCTATGGGTAAACCTTGTGACGGATGGCCTGCCTGCAATGGCGCTTGGGGTCGACCAACCGGAAAAAGATCTGATGGAGCATAAGCCGCGCGGAGCGAAGGAAAATATTTTTGCCCGCAGATTAGGGTGGAAAATTGTTAGCCGTGGTGTGCTGATCGGGTTATGTACGCTCGGTGCATTCTGGCTTACTCTTCAGGCGGCTCCGGATAATCCGGGTCAATTGATCAAAGCACAGTCTGTGGCTTTTGCAACTCTGGTGCTGGCGCAGCTGATCCATGTGTTTGACTGCCGGAGCTCGCGTTCCATCTTCCATCGAAATCCGCTGCAGAACAAATATCTCGTGCTTGCTGTCATTTCCTCTGTTGTGCTTATGCTGGTTGTCATGTACTTTGAACCGCTGCAGCCGATTTTCAAAACAGTTCCTCTCGGCCTGCGTGAATGGGCAATCTGCATCGTAGCCGCAGGTATTCCTACCTTCCTGATGGGGGCAGGCAGCGTCTGGGGAGGTCGTCGTAATCGCCGTCGTATGGGTGGTCCCGGGCGCTTCGTACCGAAAAGTACAAAGTTTTCAGCATAAAATCAATAGTAATTCCTGAGCTGTTTCGGTATGCTATCCTCAAAATGATTCAAAGCGAGAGCTTTGACATTTTGCAGGATAGCTTTTTTGTATGCATTAACGTGGTTAGCAATTGCTTAATCGGGTTTGACTGTAACAACCTCAATAAGAGAGAATAATTTATAAACTAAAGCTTTGGCAGCAGACTGCCAAAAGGAGTGGGCAAGGATATGGAATTTACGAAAATGCACGGATTGGGCAACGATTTTATTATTGTATTTGGTGAAAAGGAACTTCCTTCAGATGCGGCCGAGCTTGCAGTAAAATGGTGCAATCGCTTCTTCGGTATCGGAGCGGACGGCCTGGTATATATACTGCCTTCAGAAAAGGCGGATTTTCAGATGCGCATTATGAACTCGGATGGCTCGGAAGCGGAGCAATGCGGCAATGCTATTCGCTGCGTGTCCAAGTACGTATACGACCACGGTCATGTTGACCGTGAACAGATTACCATTGAAACGATCGGCGCCGGGGTACAGCCTGTGACCCTCAACCTGCGTGATGGCAAAGTGGAAACGGTACGGGTAGATATGGGCGAGCCAATACTTGATGGTCTTCAGGTGCCAACCACAGTAGATGCGAATCCTGTAGTTAATCATTACATTGAAGCCAATGGACATGCATTCAAATTTACGGCGGTATCCATGGGCAACCCTCACGCAGTTATCTATGTGGATGATGCAGTGAACTTTGATCTGACTACCTGGGGGCCGCTGCTTGAAGTGCATCCGATGTTCCCGAAAAAAATCAATGTTGAATTCGCTACTGTACGCGACCGCGGATATGTAGACATGCGAGTGTGGGAGCGCGGAGCAGGACCAACGCTGGCTTGTGGAACAGGCGCCTGTGCAACACTCGTGTCATCGGTGCTGAACGGTCATACAGACCGCACGGCTGTAATCAGCTTGAAGGGCGGAGACCTCAACATTGAGTGGAGCGAGGCAGATAACCACGTCTATATGACTGGACCAGCCGAAGTTGTTTTCAAGGGAGTTACTTCATAATCAAGTTCGTACGATGAGATTAATGATCACGGAGGCCTGCGGGCCTCTTTTTTTACTCATAGTGTTAACCTCTTCTGTCCAGCACTCAAGGGCGCTTTCAGACGTTCAATGCTAGGAATGTCCACTGGAGCCGGACAAACAGCAAAATCCTGTGTTTTTCTTCGTTTTTTAGCGTTTTTTGTGTTACATTAGTATGAAATGATCACAGCTAGGCGGGGGGAAATGGGATGAAGGCGGATTTACGCACAGCAATGAAACAACGTGTTCTTGTTGGTGATGGGGCCATGGGAACGTTTCTATATCAAATGGGATTCCCGGTTGGGATTTCCTATGAAGAATTGAACTTGATTTCACCGGAAGTTGTGGCAGACGTGCATCGTCGTTATCGGGATGCTGGCGCAGAGATCTTTGAGACGAACACATACTCGGCCAACTTTGACAAGTTGTCCAAGTTTGGACTGGAGTCCAGAGTCGAGGAAGTGAACCGCGCAGGTGTACGCATCGCAAAGGAAGTGGCCGGTACAGACGGATACATTCTCGGCGCTGTGGGCTCTATTCGCGGCGGCAAACGAACGAACGTGTCGACCAGTGAATTGAAGCGCTTCTATCAGCAGCAAATTTCTGCTTTGCTGGATGAAGGTGTGGACGGCATACTGCTCGAAACCTTTTATGATATTGAAGAGATGGACATTGCTCTTCTGCAGGCGCGTAAACTGAGTGATCTTCCGGTTATCGGTCAATTCGCTGTTGAAGATGTGGGCCATACACTGGACGGTTACACGATGCCTGAAGCCTTTCGCATTATGCGTGAGCAGGGAGCTGACGTCATCGGCTTCAACTGTCGTTCTGGTCCGAACGGGATTATGCGTGCGATGGAAACGGTATCTGGACGCATCGGTGTTCCGATGTCCGTGTATCCGAATGCGGGTGCGGCGGATTATGTGGACGGTCAGTTCCGTTATGGCGCAACGCCTGAATATTTTGGCCAAACTGCAGTGCAGTTTGCAGATCTTGGTGCCCGTATTATCGGTGGATGCTGCGGTACAACGCCTGATCATATTACAGCCATCAAACAAGCTCTTTCGGAGTATGTACCGCTGCCGATTGCAGAGCCTGATCCAGCCGAGAGCCAGCCGCGAATCGTGCTTCATGAGCATGTGGATGAACGTGCAGGGCGCGGGGGACAGCCAACGATTGTGGATCTGGTCAAGCAGCGCCATACGGTCATTGTCGAGCTTGATCCACCGCGTGATCTGGACATTGCCAAGTTCATGAAGGGTGCTGAAACACTGAAAGCTGCCGGAGCAGATGCACTGACGCTGGCGGACAACTCTCTTGCCGTGACCCGCATGAGCAACATGGCCCTTGGGCATCTGGTGCAGGACCGAACTGGTCTTCGTGCACTGGTGCATATTGCCTGCCGTGACCGTAATCTGATCGGCACCCAGTCCCATATGATGGGATTCGATGCGTTGGGCATTAACCATGTGCTTGCGGTAACCGGTGATCCTGCCAGATTCGGTGATTTACCTGGTTCCAGCTCGGTGTACGACCTGACCTCATTTGAGATTATACGAATGATCAAACAGCTGAATGATGGTGTAGCCTTCTCGGGTAAACCGTTGAAACAGAAGGCCGGTTTTGTGATTGGAGCTGCATTTAATCCAAATGTTAAACATCTGGACAAAGCGGTACAGCGGCTTGAGAAGAAAATTGCCTCCGGGGCAGACTACATTATGACACAGCCTGTATATGATCCGGAACTGATCGTAAAGATGAGTGAGGCAACCAAACATCTGGATATTCCAATATTTGTCGGTGTTATGCCGCTGGCAAGCGGACGCAACGCCGAGTATCTGCACAATGAGGTTCCTGGTATTCAGCTGTCGGATGAGGTGCGCTCTCGTATGGCAGGACTTGAAGGCGAAGAGGGCCGTGCGATGGGAGTTACGATTGCGAAAGAACTGCTGGATGTAGCTACAGAGCATTTCAAGGGGATCTATTTGATGACTCCGTTTATGTTCTATGGCATGACCGCCGAGCTGACTCAATATGTCTGGGAGAAATCGGAGCATCAATGTCCTACTTGTTTCCACCCTAATAATCAATTACAATAGTAAAACGGATGTGATGCCGATGTCATTCAGTATGACCGGATACGGTCAATCCGCCTTTCATTTTGGCGGCTACAAGGTACAATTGGAGATCAAATCAGTCAATCATCGTTATTGTGAAGTCATGATGCGTCTGCCGAGAGAGTGGACGTACTATGAGGATGGTTTGAGGAAGATCGTACAAAGCCGCTTGAAGCGAGGGCGGATTGATGTTTATGTAATGAAAGAAAAAGAGGAAGACCAGGCTCTTCCCGCTGTTCTGAATGAGCAGGCGGTCAGGGCCTATCTGCAGGCTGCAGAGCAGCTGGAACGTCAATTTGGACTGCAGGGCAAACCAAGCATTGTGGATATGCTGGGGCTGCCGGATGTCATGGTTCAGTCGGATGGGACGAGCTTCGTGCCAGATGAACAGAAGCATGAATGGGAGCAGGTTTTGCATGCGGGTTTGAATGAGGCTCTCTCCAGTCTGGAGCAGATGCGCGCTCGCGAAGGTCTTCATCTGGCCACTGATCTGGAACGGCGGATTACCCGTCTGGAGTCACTGCATACCGAGATGCTCGCGCTTGCGCCAACGGTGGTAAGTGATTACCGCAACAAGTTAAGGCAGCGGCTTACGGAAATGCAGGAAGAGGGCTCTTTCCCTTTTGATGAGCATAAATTGGGTATGGAAATCGCAGTGTTTGCGGATCGTTCCAACATTGAAGAGGAGCTTACACGTTTACTCAGTCATTTTGGACAGAGCAGGGAATTGCTGAAGAGCGAGGACCCGGTAGGCCGCAAGCTGGACTTTCTGATTCAGGAGATGAATCGGGAAGTCAATACGATTGGATCAAAAGCCAACCACTTGGCTCTGGTGAACCGTGTTGTCGAGATGAAGGCGGAGCTGGAGAAGATTCGTGAGCAAGCAGCGAACATCGAATGAACGGCCAAATTTCGGCAGAAGAGTCGCATGTATAGGGGGAAGAACCTGATTATGGCAATCAAACTCATTAACATTGGATTCGGTAACATCGTATCGGCGAACCGGATTATATCCATCGTGAGTCCGGAATCGGCGCCGATCAAGAGAATTATACAAGAGGCAAGAGATCGTCACATGCTGATTGATGCAACTTACGGAAGACGTACCCGTGCCGTTATTATTACGGATAGCGATCACGTTATTCTGTCTGCGGTTCAGCCTGAAACGGTCGCCCATCGTCTTTCTTCGAAAGATGATGATAACGACGAATAAAATGGAGTGTAATATGTCTAAGGGATTACTGATAGTGTTGTCCGGCCCATCCGGGGTCGGGAAGGGTACAGTATGCAGCGAACTGCGTAAACGGGTGCCGAATCTGACGTATTCGGTATCAGCAACCACGCGTCAGCCACGTTTGGGTGAAGAGCATGGGGTAAACTATTTTTTTCACTCGCATGATGAGTTTCTGAAGATGATTGCCGAGGATCAGCTGCTTGAGCATGCGGAATATGTAGGCAATTATTACGGTACTCCGCGTGATTTTGTGGAGAAAACAATTAACGAAGGCCGCGATATCATTCTGGAGATTGAGGTTCAGGGTGCGCTCAAAGTGAAGGAGAAATTCCCGGAAGGAATCTTTGTGTTCCTGCTTCCGCCTTCTCTGGACGAGCTGAAGGATCGCATTCAGGGCCGTGGTACGGAAAGTCAAGCGACGATTGATCACCGGATGTCCGTTGCGGTGGATGAGATCAATCTGCTGGAACAGTATGATTATGCGGTGGTAAATGATGAAATCGAACTCGCTTGCAAGCGAATAGAAAGCATCATTATTGCCGAACATTGTAAGATCAATAAATAATCCCTTTTGCCGCCGCATACAGCGATATTCATGGGGCAGTTGTCATATCATGTTAAGGATGGGCTAAGCCCGCATGCCTTGGTGTGAAGACGCGCAACATAAAGGCTCTGTCCGGCGGCAACTTGTGATTATACTAAAGCAAAGAGGTGTTTTGTTAATATGCTGTATCCTTCAATTGATGAAATGATGAATAAAGTTGACAGCAAGTATTCCCTGGTTGTCGCTGCTTCCCGCCGTGCCAGACAACTTCGCGAAGGCGAAAAATCCGAGCTGAGAAACGCAAAATCCCATAAACAGGTTGGCGTTGCACTGGAAGAAATCTACGGAGATCATCTGGTTGTACTCAAAGGACAGGATGAAGAAGAAGAGTAAGCCCTGGCGGCTGCTCTTCAACTGCATACGGCGAAAGCCCAAATTATTTTGACAACCGCGAGGTTGTTATTTTTTTACGAATAAGCCTTTAATCCTTATTTAAAGACTGTTATTTTTTATTTTTATTGATATCGACGTCTTAACATGATCGGGGGATATACACATGTTGAACGGTAAAAGAATTGTGCTCGGCGTAACAGGTGGCATAGCGGCTTACAAGGCAGCAACATTATGCAGCAAGCTGGTGCGGAAGGGAGCGGATGTTCACGTCATTATGACGGCTTCTGCAACACAGTTTATAACCGAATTAACGCTGCAGACATTAACCCGCAACCCGGTGTACACAGATACATTTGATGAACGGGAACCAGCTGTGGTGTCTCATATTCATCTGGCTGATCTGGCCGATCTCGTGCTGGTCGCTCCTGCGACTGCCAATGTCATTGCCAAGATGGCACATGGAATGGCTGATGATATGCTGACAACTACTTTGCTTGCTACCACCGCACCTGTAATGATTGCACCGGCCATGAATGTGCATATGTACGATCATCCGGCGGTCAAACATAATATGAATCTGCTCGTTGAACGAGGCGCTTTAATGATTGAACCCGGCGAAGGGCTGCTGGCCTGCGGTTATGTTGGCAAGGGGCGTCTGGAAGAACCGGAGACGATTGTCGACGTGGTAGAGCGTTTCTTTGCGCAGCGTGGTGTTCCTTCTCCTTCGATGAGACGTTCGGAGCAAGCTCTGATCGAGGTTCAGACACAAGGCCAGGATTTGCTTTTAAAAGGAAAAAAGGTCGTGGTCACCGCTGGCGGTACAGTTGAGCGAATTGATCCCGTTCGTTATATTACCAATGACTCATCCGGCAAAATGGGCTTTGCCATCGCCGCTGCCGCGCGTGATCTGGGCGCCGATGTGAAGCTGGTGATGGGCAATACACAGGCGCAGCCGCCGGAGCAGGTGGAGGTTATCCCCGTGCAGTCTGCACAGGATATGTATGAGGCGGTATCGAAGGAGTGGCAGGATGCGGACATCGTTATTAAAGCAGCGGCTGTCGCTGATTATCGACCAAAGGAAGTTTACACAGAGAAAATCAAGAAGAAAGGTGACACACTGTCACTGGAGCTTGTGAAAAATATAGATATTCTGGAGACGCTGGGCAAACGGAAAACCCATCAGTATTTGATCGGTTTTGCCGCAGAGACGCAGTCGCTGGAAATGTATGCACGTGAAAAGCTGGAACGGAAAAATTGTGATCTGATCGTAGCCAATGATGTCACCCGTTCGGGAGCCGGATTCGGGACAGACACCAATGCGGTTCATATTTATGACCGGGATGGATTGGTAGAGGAGCTTGAATTGATGTCCAAGCAAGATGTGGCGCATCGCTTGCTTCGAATTGCGGCAGAGCGCATTGCCGGGAGGAATTGATAGATGGAGATTGCCAAGGTCATTGTCGATGTGCCTGTAAAGCAGACCGACCGGCCTTTCGATTACCTGGTTCCCGACTCCATGAAGGAATGGATTGAGGTGGGCAGCAGGGTAGGTGTACCTTTTGGACATCGCACAGTGCAGGGATTTGTCGTTGATCTGGTTCCGCGCACAGGTGAGGAATCATTCAGGCTGAAGCCTATTCAGGAGCTGCTGGACATTGTGCCGCCACTCTCGAAGGATCTGGTGGAGCTGGCAGAATGGATGAGCGAGCGTTATGCGAGCAATCGCATTTTGTCCTTGCAGGTGATGGTGCCTACGGCGCTGAAAGGAAAAGCCGAGCGTTATATTTCGCTGGGAGATGTGCTGGATGGATGTGCCTTGGATAAAACCTCTAACGAAAACGTGTTGTTTGTGTGGGGAGAAGAGTCGAGTGCCGAGAAGGTGCAGCAGGATATTATTCGTTTTGTGCAAAACAGGGGGCAGGTTCCACTGCAGCAATTAAGCCGTAAATATCCGAACCATGCGGCTTTGATCAAAAAGCTGCTGCTGAGTGGTGTTCTGCTGGAAAGCCAGGCGATCAAGGACAAGCTTAGCAAAAAAACGATGAAATCCGTCAATCTGGCTGTAGATATTGCTGCCGCAGAAGAGGCGCTTGATTCGTTCCCGGCCAAGGCACAGCGACAGAAGGAAATTCTTTCTTTTTTGCTGGAGATGAAGGACTTGCTGCCTATGCCTATGAAAGAAGTGCTGGCTACCTTGCAAGTGTCGGCGGCAACCGTCAAAGGGCTTGAGGACAAAGGACTGGTTGTTACGGAGGATGTGGAGGTTTTCCGCGATCCGTATCAAGGCAGACGGTTTAAACCAACAGAACCACTGGCATTGACCGATGAGCAGCAAGGTGTTTATGCCAGCATAAACGGCCGTTTGCAGGAACATCGTCACGGTGTTTTTCTATTGCATGGAGTTACAGGCAGCGGCAAAACAGAAGTGTATCTGCAGACGATCCAGCAATGTATTAATCAGGACAGGCAGGCGATTGTGCTGGTGCCGGAGATTGCCCTTACGCCACAAATGGTGGAACGTTTCAAGGGACGTTTTGGAGATCAGGTAGCGGTTATGCACAGCCGGCTTTCCGGCGGTGAGCGTTATGATGAATGGCGCAAAATTCGTGAAGGTCAGGTCAAGGTGGCGATTGGCGCACGTTCTGCGGTATTCGCTCCCTTTAGCCGGCTGGGACTCATTATTATGGATGAGGAGCATGAAACCTCGTACAAGCAGGAGGAGACGCCTAAATATCATGCGCGGGATGTCGCTGTCAAAAGAGCACAGCAGCATCAGGCCGTGGTTGTTCTCGGCTCCGCCACACCTTCGCTTGAGAGTTATTATGCAGCGCGCTCGCAAAGCAATGACGAGTTTGCTCCGCTTTTGCTGGAAATGCCCACAAGGGCGCTTGGCAACAACCTGCCAACCGTCCGTATCATTGATATGCGCGAAGAGCTGAAGGAAGGCAATCGTTCCATGTTCAGCAGGGCGCTGCACAAAGGAATCGAGGAGCGGATGGAGCGCGGAGAACAGACGGTGCTGCTGCTGAATCGCCGCGGATATTCCACGTTTGTGATGTGCCGCAGCTGCGGATATGTGGCCGGTTGTCCTGAATGTGATATCTCCTTGACGTATCATCAGCGCTCCAACAATCTGCGCTGTCACTATTGCGGTTATGCGGAGGCTGCACCTGAAACCTGCCCGGATTGCGGAAGCGAGCATATCAGGTACTTTGGCACAGGAACACAGCGCGTGGAGGAAGAGCTGGCCAAGCTTTTCCCCGGGATTCGTGTCATTCGAATGGATGTGGACACCACTACCGAAAAGGGTTCGCATGAAAAGCTGTTAAAGCAATTTCGGGAGAAAAAGGCCGATGTCCTGCTTGGGACCCAGATGGTTGCCAAAGGACTCGATTTCCCCGATGTGACTCTGGTGGGTGTAATCACAGCGGACTCAGCGCTGAATTTGCCTGATTTTCGTGCTGCCGAGAAGACGTTCCAGCTATTGACGCAAGTGGCTGGCCGGGCGGGCCGTCATCAATTGCCAGGTGAAGTGTTCGTACAGTCCTATACGCCTGAACATTATTCGATTGGACATGCAAGCCAGCATGATTACGTATCCTTTGTACGGGAGGAGCTCCTGCATCGCAGAACTTTACAGTATCCGCCGTATTGCCGTCTGATTCTGGTAACGTTCTCCCATGAACAGCTCCCGGTATTGATCCGATTGGCCGAGAACTACACCCGATTGCTGAAAGAGAAGGCAAATGCAGCTGGCTGGCTGGGTAGCCTGGACCGTTTCAGCAACGATGCTTTTGATGTGCTTGGGCCTGTCGCTTCGCCAATCCCGCGGATCAAGAATAGATACCGATTCCAATGTATGATAAAATGGCGTGGGGATGTGGACGCGATCGGTCTGGCTCTGGCAACGGCCCGGCACATGGATGATGATGTTCAGGCCCAAAAGTTGCTCATTAGTCTTGATGTAGACCCGCAGATGTTAATGTAACATTTCACAGCTTTTTATATAAAAAAAAATGTGGATGTGAACAAGCGGTATAAACATAGATTATAACCAGCATATGAAATAAAGTTGATTGCCGAGAAAACAAGCGGAAATGAGTTATTAGAAAACAAGTGTAATGATTTTTAGAAAACAAGATAAGAATTAGGAAGGTGCTTACTACATGTCGATTCGTATTATCGTTAAAGAACCAGATGAGGTGCTACACAAGAGAGCCAAGGAGGTAACCAAGGTTACACCTAATGTGCAGAAGCTGCTGGATGATATGGCAGATACAATGTATGATGCAGAAGGCGTAGGTCTGGCTGCTCCACAGGTGGGCATACTGAAACGTTTAATCGTCATTGATGCAGGGGATGAGCAGGGACTGATCAAAATGATTAATCCCGAGATTATTTCCAGTGAAGGTGAACAGTTCGGACCGGAAGGCTGCCTGAGTATCCCT
The DNA here is from genome assembly GCF_014203995.1 of Paenibacillus sp. JGP012. Taxonomy (NCBI): domain Bacteria; kingdom Bacillati; phylum Bacillota; class Bacilli; order Caryophanales; family Paenibacillaceae; genus Paenibacillus; species Paenibacillus sp. JGP012. The sequence continues at coordinate 46,125 of NZ_JACHKG010000016.1, forward strand.
GGAATTAACGGTGATGTCCGTCGCTATGAGACGGTAACAGTTAAAGGGCTCGATCGTGAAGGAAAAGAGCTGATCATTACAGGAAGTGGCCTGTTGTCCCGTGCGTTCCAGCACGAAATTGACCATCTGAACGGTGTACTTTTCACCGATATCGCCGAGAAAGTATATGAAATTGCAGCCGATCAGACTGGACCGCGTCGCAATTAAGGAGTGATCGATTTGAATATCGTTTTTATGGGAACACCTGAATTTGCTGTACCTTCCCTGGATATGCTGATGGCAGAAGGTTACCATGTCGTAGGTGTGGTAACCCAGCCTGACAAACCGCAGGGACGTAAAAAAGTGCTGACACCAACGCCGGTCAAGGCCGCAGCCGAACGCTACGGTCTACCGGTGTTTCAGCCAGTCAAGCTGCGTGACCCGGAAGCAGTAGCCCGTCTTGCGGAATGGAAGCCAGATCTGATTGTAACGGCTGCATTCGGACAGATTCTGCCCAAAGCGGTATTGGATATGCCCATTCGTGGCTGCGTGAACGTTCACGGTTCTCTCTTGCCGAAGTACCGGGGAGGAGCACCGATACAGCGCTCTATTATTAACGGAGAATCGGTGACAGGTGTCACACTGATGTATATGGCAGAAGGACTGGATACCGGAGATATGATCTCTCGGGTGGAAGTGCCCATCACAGATGAAGATACATCGGGTACGATGTTTGCAAAGCTCAGTGAGGCAGGCTGCAGGCTGCTTCAGGCAGAAATGCCGCGCCTGATCGCTGGTGAAACAACAGCTGTGCCGCAGGACGATAGCGAGGCTTCATATGCTCGTAATCTGACCCGTGAAGACGAGAAGATCGACTGGAGTCGCACTTCACGTGAATTGTTCAACCAGATTCGCGGCCTTGTGCCTTTTTCAGGTGCATTTACGATGTGGGACGATCAGGTGTTCAAAGTTTGGGCTGCGGCCAATCCCGCGCAAGCTCAGACGGAGAGTTCCGCTGTATCGGGCAATGGACAAGCCGAGCCGGGAACGGTGCTCCAGTTGAACAAAACGGGTATTGAAGTGCAGACAGGCAATGGCTCCTTATGGCTGACAGAGGTACAACCTGCCGGTAAAAAGGTAATGCAGGCCGCTGACTTTGCTCGTGGCGGAACATTGAAGCCTGGAACGGTGCTGCGATGAGTGGCAATAAATCAGGAAATAACGATAAGTCACAAAGTAACATTAAGTCAAAAGGTAACATTAGGGCAAATCGCTCTTCGGATAAAGGCCCCAAACATGCTGGCACCAGCGGCACGCATGTGCAGAAGCCGAAAGTTTCTGCACGTGCGCTTGCTGTCAAAGTGCTGAGTGCGGTTGAGCAGGACGGAGCATACAGCAATTTGGAATTAAATCGCCGTCTCAAGGAGGCGGAGCTTAGTGCTGCAGATGCAGGACTTGCTACCGAGCTGGTATATGGAACGATAGCAAGACGGAATACCATTGATTATTATCTGGAGCGTTTTGTTGCCAAAGGCGTAGCCAAATTACAGCCTTGGGTACGAAGCCTGCTTCGAATCAGTGTCTATCAGATCATCTATCTGGATCGAATTCCGGAACATGCCGTCGTGAGTGAAGCTGTGAACCTGGCGAAGAAGCTGGGTCATCAGGGAATCTCCGGTATGGTGAACGGTGTGCTGCGGAATATGATTCGTAATCGGGAACAGCTGCACATCCCTTCACATTTGCCAGCTGCTGAAAGGATTTCGCTGGAGCATTCTCATCCGCTGTGGATGGTGGAACGCTGGATTCGTCAGTACGGCGAAGAGACGACAGAAGCCATTTGCCGGGCAAATAATGAACCTCCAGCCGTGAGCGTGCGTGTGAATACGACGATGACCACACGGGAGAAGATGATGGAGGAAATGATGAGAAGCGGAGCAGTTGTTGAAGCTTCACGTCTTAGTCCAGATGGCATTCTCGTGCGAAGTGGCGGTAATATGGCGCTAACGTCCTGGTATCGGGATGGACTGTTCTCCGTGCAAGACGAAAGCTCTATGCTGGTTGCCGAAGCTGTGTCTCCTGAAGAGGGACAGCGTGTATTGGACTGCTGTGCAGCTCCGGGCGGGAAAACAGCACATATGGCGGAGAAGATGCAGGATCGCGGTCATATTATAGCTAACGATGTTCATGCACATAAACGCGAGCTTATTCTGGAGCAGGCCGAACGTCTCGGACTCGGCTGTATTGATGCGGTAACGGGAGATGCACTTGATTTGAACAAGCGCTACCCCGAAGCTTCATTTGACCGGATTTTGCTGGATGCACCTTGCTCCGGTTTGGGTGTAATTCGTCGCAAGCCGGATGTAAAATGGAGCAAGTCGGCATCGGATATCGAGGATATCTCGGGCCTCCAGCGCGAGCTGCTGGATTGTGTAGCGCCGCTGCTCAAACCGGGCGGCATACTGGTGTACAGCACATGTACCATTGAATCAGCCGAGAATGAAGATATGGTAGCTGACTTTTTGAGCCGTCATCCCGAATATCAGGCTATGGAAACGACTAACTGGTCGCAGCCCGAAACCAGCAGTTGGCAGGCTGTAAACGGTGGGGTTCAGATTCTGCCACAGTATGCTCATAGTGACGGTTTTTACATCGCAAGGTTGACAAGAACCGTTAATTAACCGTTTAATAAAGCACGGAAGGAAGGCCGCCGAGGGAAACCCCGGCGGATTTCTTTGTGAGAGGCAAGTTTTGCTGAATGGTTCGGTCGAAATGAAGTATTTGCTATGATGTCAAGATGCGATAGCAGCATTGAGGTGTTATAATGCATGAATAACGTGTCTCACGGGTATACATGGATGTAACGTGGTGTTTGTGATAGAATAGGACGAATGCAGTAAAACGCTGGAAAGCAAATGAAAAGAAAAAAGGAATAGGTGTTGACTACAAAATGAAACCTTTTATATACGATTTTTCCCTGGAGCAGTTACAGCAATGGGCTGTTGAGAACGGGGAGCCTGCGTTTCGCGGCGGCCAGATTTTTGACTGGATCTATGTGAAGCGTGTGAATGATTTCAGTGAAATGACGAATCTGTCCAAAGCTTTGCGTGAGAAGCTGGCAGATCAGTTTGAATTTGTAACCCTCAAGGAAATTACCAAGTTCGAGTCCAAGGATGGAACTGTAAAATTCCTCTTTGGTCTGCATGATGATCATGCGATCGAAACGGTCATTATGAAGCATAACTACGGCAACAGCATCTGTGTAACGACACAGGTCGGCTGCCGGATCGGCTGCACGTTCTGTGCATCCACGCTGGGTGGACTCAAGCGCAACCTTACAGCAGGTGAGATTGTAGCTCAGGTTGTACAGGCTCAGAAGATTCTCGACGAACGTAATGAACGTGTCAGCAGCATCGTAATTATGGGTTCCGGTGAACCGTTTGAAAACTATGAAGCAACGATGACGTTCCTGCGGATTATGATTCACGAAAAGGGCCTGAATATCGGTCAGCGTCACATTACCGTGTCTACAAGCGGAATTGTACCGAACATCTACAAGTTTGCAGATGAAGATACACAGATTAATCTCGCGATTTCGATCCATGCACCGAATGATGCTCTTCGTTCGAAGCTAATGCCGGTTAACCGTCGTTTCCCGTTTGATGATGTGATGGAGTCTCTTCGTTACTATCTGGCCAAGACGGGCCGGAGAATTACGTTTGAGTACGCATTGATTGGTGGCGTAAACGACCAGCCGGAGCATGCGGAAGAATTGGCAAGCGTACTGAAAAGCATGTTGTGCCATGTCAACCTGATCCCGGTCAATCATGTGCCTGAGCGCAAATATGTCAGAACGTCAAGAAAAGACATATTTAATTTCCAGAGAATTCTCTCGGAACAGGGAGTTAATGTAACGATTCGTCGTGAACAGGGACATGATATTGCTGCCGCTTGCGGCCAGCTTCGTGCAAAGCATATGGAGTTGAGGTGAGAGCGTTTTGATCAAAACAGTTCATGTGAGCCATATCGGACGAGTACGTTCGGTGAATGAAGATTCAGCCTGGATTCGTAATCTCGATACAGGATATATTCTGGGAATCGTCGCGGACGGCATGGGTGGACATCTTGCTGGAGATACAGCAAGTCGTCTCGCAGTGGAGACACTGGTACAGGATCTGGCCACACTTGAGCCAGGCCTGTCCCATGCTTCCCTGTCAGCTGCACTTAGCGATGCGATTCATCATGCGAATGAAGTCATATTCCGCACAGCATCTACGGATGATAAGTATCATAATATGGGAACGACTGTGGTCGCCGCCCTATTGAATGATGCAGAAGGTGTGATTGGACATATCGGAGACAGTCGTGCTTATAAAATCACTGGCAAAGAAGTATTTCAGTTGACCGAAGATCACACATTGGTAAATGAATTGTACAAAAATGGTCAGATCAGCAAAGAGGACGTAACTCATCATCCGCGGCGCAATGTACTTACCCGAGCCCTTGGCACAGATGCCGAGGTAAAGGTAGACATGGATACCGTTCGTCTGGAAGAAGGCGAAGTGTTGCTTCTCTGCAGCGATGGACTCAGTAACCTGGTCAGCAATGAGCAGATTATTCAGGTTGCAGGCAATCTAGACCTTGCGCTGGAGGACCGTGCTGACCGATTGCTGCAATTGGCATTGCTTGCTGGAGGGGACGATAACATTACGGTAGCGTTATTTGAACCTCAGCAGCAGAACGCCGTGCATACGGAAACGGGGTGTGAGTCATGATCGGGCACCAGCTAGGCGGACGCTATGAGGTGATTGAGCGTGTCGGTGGCGGCGGCATGGCGCTTGTGTACAAGGCTCAGGACTTGCTTTTGAACCGGAATGTGGCGATTAAAGTACTGAGACAGCAGTTTGTACATGATGAAGAATTTATTCGCCGTTTCCGCAGAGAAGCACAATCGGCAGCCTCTCTTTCCCACCCTAATGTGGTTAGCATCTATGATGTGGGTCAGGAAGATGATGTGCATTATATCGTTATGGAATATGTGGAAGGTAAAAATCTGAATGAGATTATTAAGGAGCGTGCGCCTTTACAGGTTGACGAGGCGGTACACATTGCTTCCCAGATTGCGGACGCATTGGACCATGCGCATCATAATCAGATCATTCATCGGGATATCAAGCCGCATAACATCCTGATCGGCCGGAATGGTCGCGTGAAGGTGACGGATTTCGGAATCGCTCGTGCCGTAACCTCGACAACGATTACACAGACCGGCTCTGTTGTCGGTTCTGTACATTATTTCTCGCCAGAGCATGCCAAAGGCATTGTGACCGGGGAGAAGTCGGACTTATATTCTCTTGGTATTGTACTCTATCAAATGCTGACAGGACAGCTTCCTTTTTTGGGAGAGAGTCCAATCAGTGTAGCTTTGAAGCACTTGCAGGAAGAGTTTGATGAACCACGCAAGTTCAATCCGCTTATTCCGCAAAGTGTGGAAAATGTCATTCTCAAATCGATGCGTAAAAATCCGCAGGAGCGTTATCAGTCAGCCAAAGAAATGCAGAACGATCTGGAGACATGCCTTTTGCCAGAGAGACGCAATGAGTCGAAGGTTGATTTTCCCGATGAGGATGATATAGACCAGACTCGTGTTATGCCGGCGATTAAACCGGAGCCGCGTGGAATGACGTCTACAGGGACTATGCCTGTGATGGAGACGGATACAGATGAGAATTCAAGCAAACCGAAGAAGAAAAACTGGAAAAAACCGACACTGCTTATATCACTGACTCTTCTTATCCTGGTTGCCATGGTTGGTGTGGTATGGTATGTCAAAGGTATGCTTGTTGTACCTGAGGTCACCGTTCCTAATGTGGTCAACCAGACGGAAGAAAAAGCTCGTCAAATGCTGGAGGAACAGGGGCTGGTTGTAAGCAGCGAGGTTATTCGAAAGTATCAGGAAAATGTAGATCCAGGTATGGTCTTTGATCAAAGCAGAAATGCCGGCGATGTGGTCAAAAAAGGCACAGAAGTGCAGCTGAGTGTGGGTGCAGAGAAAACAAAGGAAAAAATGATTGATGTTAAGGGAGACCCTTATACGGAAGCGGTCAAAAAGCTGACTGCTTTGGGCCTCAAAGAAGACCAGATCAAACGTAAGGATGACTTCTCCAACGAAGTGTCTTCAGGTTTAGTTATTTCCCAGACGCCTGGTGTGAATGAAGAATTTGATCCTGAGTTGGTTGAAATTGAGTTAACCGTAAGCAAGGGCACTGAAACGGTCAAAATGCCTGATCTGAAAAATCATACACGCAGTGAAGCAGAGCAAATGCTGAAAGAGAAGGGACTTGTGCTCGGACAGGTGCAGGAGGAATCCAGCTATACGGTAGAACAGGGCAAAGTTACGCAGCAATGGCCTGTGGAGGCAGGAGCAGATGTGAATCCTGGCGACAAGATTACGATCTTTATCAGCACAGGATACCCGCCTGAAGCACTGGAGTATCCGTTTAACATCAACGTATCACCCAAAGAAGTGGGCAAAAACAGCAAAATCCGTATTACCTATGAAGATGCACGCGGCAAAAATCAGGAGTGGGGCACACGTACGATCAATTCTGCTCAAATGTTGACGATACCGCTTGTGCTTGCACCAAATGAAAACGGTGCGGTGTCCGTTTATCGTGATGGCAAATTCCTGGATACGTATGTTGTATCTTATAGTGAAGCGAAGAACGGTACAGTGAACGTACCTTCCATTGATCCGGAGCAGAGCACACAGGCTCCGCCAGCGAACACCCCTGATCCGGGGAATGGCGATAACGGTAATGGAAATGGAAATGGCAATAGTGATGGTAATGTGGACAACGGCGGGGAAACCGACCCTGGCTCTACTCCGGTTGATGGAGAGGGAGATAATCAGGAAGGTGACACCTCGGCTATGAAGACGGATAAAGGTCCGGGCAAGCATAAAGAGGATTCGAAAAAAGGAGTTATTAACGCATCAGGCCGTCCATAAGGACGGCTTATGCTGGCGTAAGGCCAAGGCGTAAGCGAAATTGTGATTGTAACTGAACTGACTTGAAGGAGGGCGACGGAGCTGTGCCAGAGGGTATCATCGTCAAAGCATTAAGTGGTTACTACTATGTCATGCCGGTGGAAGAGAACGGGGTTCCTTCGGTTGAAGGTTCCGCCGTTCAATGTAGAGCCAGAGGGATTTTTCGTAAAAGAGGCACTTCTCCACTGGTTGGGGATCGTGTAAGCTACATGCTGACAGAGAACGGAGAAGGAACAGTGGATGAAATTCACAAGCGTGAGACTGAACTAATTCGTCCTCCTGTGGCTAATGTTAGCCTGGCTGTTCTGCTATTTTCGGTCAAAGAGCCTGACATGAATCTGAATCTGCTGGACAAGTTCCTTGTTCATATTGAACAGGCAGGGCTGGATGCCTTGATTGTATTGACCAAACAGGATCTGATCGACCCGGAGGCCGAGGATCGGGACATTGTCGCTGAAGTGAAGGCACTGTACGAGCAAATCGGTTACGAGGTTATTTCGACCAGTTCCCGGACAGGAGAAGGCAGCGAGCTGCTCAGGGAACGACTGGCTGGCAAGATCAGTGTATTCTCGGGTCAATCCGGTGTAGGCAAGTCCTCCATGCTGAATGCATTGATGCCTGGACTTACGCTGGAGACGAGTGCGATCAGCATGCGTCTGGGACGGGGGAAACACACGACCAGACACGTAGAGCTAATTCCACTGGATAACGGAGGATTTGTAGCGGATACCCCTGGATTCAGCCAGCTGGACTTTCTGGAGATTGGTGTAGAGGAGTTATCCACTTGTTTCCGGGAGTTTGCGCAGTTTGCTGATCAGTGCAAGTTCCGTGGGTGTACACATACGCATGAACCGGGCTGCCGGGTGCTTGCGGCAAAAGAGGAAGGATTGATCTCTGAAAGCCGATATCGGCACTATGAGCAGTTCCTGACTGAGATGAAAGATAAGAAGCGGAGGTATTAACCATGATTAAAATTGCCCCATCCATATTATCAGCCGATTTTGCCAAGCTTGGCGCGGAAGTTGCTGAAGCTCAGGCTGCAGGCGGAGACTGGATTCATGTTGATGTGATGGACGGTCATTTCGTTCCTAATATTACGCTGGGCCCAGCAATTGTAAAGGCCATTGCACCGCATACCACACTGCCGCTGGACGTTCACTTGATGATTGAGAACCCTGAACGGTACGTGGAAGAGTTTGCAAAAGCGGGTGCGGCGGTTATTACAGTTCATGCCGAGGCATGTGTACATCTGCACCGGGTGATTCATCTGATTAAAGAGCAGGGTGTCAAGGCAGGTGTTGCCCTGAATCCGGGCACTCCAGCGAGTGCAATTCAGGAAGTGTTGGATGATGTAGATATGGTGCTTGTTATGACGGTTAATCCGGGCTTTGGGGGTCAAGCATTTATCTCTGGCACAATGAATAAAATCAAGCAGATTCGCACATGGTTGAATGAAAAAGGACGTCACGACGTACATATCGAGGTAGATGGCGGTATTGCTGCCGATACAGCACCGCTTGTCGTGGAAGCTGGCGCTGACGTTCTTGTGGCTGGTAGTGCCGTATTCGGTCGTGAAGACCGGGCTGCTGCGATTGCCGAGATTCGCAGCAGCTACGAGGGTTAGTTCATGACCTTCAAGGAAACGCTGTGGACGATGGCTGCGAGTCTGGTAACGGGGCTGGTGCTAGCGCTGTTTGCCGTGCTCCAGGCTCCGTACAATGCGCTCACGTCCTTGATCGGGGTTGCGGTAGTCATTATGTATTTCCGCAAGTTTGATCGGAAGGGACTTCGGATTACCTTTGTTATATTCAGCATTTTGTATTATCTCATGAGTGTTTTCATGATTGCCGTCTATCAGTATATTCCCGCGCAAAGCGAAATGGGCTGATGATCAGGCTTGTCATGTGGAATAGGGACAACAGGTTCCGCATAAATATGGTTACATGAGCAGGTTTCTCATGTAGCCTTTTTTGTCGTGTTGGGGTGAAAAAGGCCTGAAGCATAGGATACGGCGGACGCATGAGCATGATGGGGAGGGTGAAGTATGAAATTTTACACATTCAAACTGCCGAAGTTTTTGGGAGGGTTTGTAAAGGCGATCCTGAATACGTTTCAAAAGAACTGATCTGGTCTACAAGATTGATAAGCACTACAGTAGCTATACGTTGATCAGCAGCATCGTTAGGCGAATACCGCCGCTTTGGCTCAAGGCTCATCTGGAGAACCGGATTTGCAAGAAGTGCCATGCGGCGGACATTCCTGTGCGTATTCAGGACACGGTGCCGCAGCATCATGTTCTTGTGTCGCAGGAATCAGCAGATTGTTGGAAGGTGCTTTTTGTAAATACCAAAAAAGCACCTGCAAGGAACAAGGTGCTTTTTGCTTATCCGATTTATAGTAGCTTTGCGTGATTATACGCGAGTCACTTTACCGGCTTTCAGTGCACGGGTGCTTACGTATACACGTTTCGGTTTGCCGTTCACGAGAATGCGGACCTTCTGAACGTTTACGCCCCAAGAACGACGGTTACGGTTGTTAGCGTGGGATACGTGGTTACCGGTGCCCGGTTTCTTACCTGTCACATAACATTTGCGAGACATAGATTACACCTCCTATCCTAAAATAACCAGTGCCTTCGGAGAGACGAACGTCATTCCATAAGGACTCAATTGTTCTTTCCTGATCCTGAGATCAGGCTTCAGTAGCTAATGGCGTTGTTCAAGCCGGCATGGCCGGATCATTTCCATTACTTAACCTGCATAAAACAATACTTGAATATAATATCATAATTAAAAAAGCTTCGTCAACTGATCCAAAAACTTTATTTATTTCTCTTGTCTAATATAGTACAATGTTGAATAGTCCATAGTACAGCCATGAATAGGCTGTTGCCGCGGGAAGCCGGAGAAAAAACCGTACGTAGAGGTTGGAGGTTTGCTTTTTTGGCAACGCTGTGAGATGCGGCATTCCATCATTGGCACCAGTCTCCATGCGGCATTCATGTCGGCTTCTGATACCGGTGCATATCCCTATGCCCGCAAACGGGTTGCAGAGAATGCAGCATATTGGTAGCCCGGCCGCCCAGACCGTTTACCCGGCTGACATGTTGTATAATATGCCTGTGCCGGACAAGGTATGGACGAAGAATAACGCAGATGCGTTTACGCATGAACAGACCAAAATGATTCTTGGTGCAAGATGTTCGTGTATCAAGCTAGGAAGGGGAATTCTCACTTGAGTATACGTTCTTTAAATGGAACAGATTTCACCGCAATGGTCATTGCCGGAGCGGAACAACTAGGGCAGCACGCAGAACATGTCAATTCCCTGAATGTTTTCCCGGTGCCGGATGGCGATACGGGAACAAACATGAATTTGACAATGACTGCCGGTGTTGCAGAGATTAAAAGGAAAAGCTCTGCTTCCATCGGAGAAGCTGCCGGAATTTTATCCAAAGGCCTGCTTATGGGTGCACGCGGGAACTCCGGGGTTATTTTATCCCAATTGTTCCGTGGATTTAGCCGTTCAGCAGCTGCGCATGAGGAATTGAATACAATTCAATTTGCTGCCGCTCTGCAAAATGGTGTGGACGCAGCATACAAAGCTGTAGTGAAACCCGTAGAAGGCACCATTCTTACCGTAGCCAAGGAAGCGGCAAAACATGCCACCTACTATGCAAGACGGACGAATGATATAACTGAATTAATGAATGAAGTTCTAATAAAAGCAAAAGAAGCACTGGCGATGACTCCGGAAATGCTGCCTGTACTAAAGCAGGTTGGTGTGGTCGATTCAGGCGGTCAGGGGCTTGTATATATTTATGAAGGTTTTATGGAAGTGCTGCTGCAAGGTGAGGGTGGTTCACGACCTTTGATACAAAAAGAGTCTGTTCCGTCCCCAGCTGTGAAACCGTCTGCAAAACCAGAGCCGGTTACAACAAAGGCGGCACAGGTCATAGCTCCTGAGATGCCGCTGTCCGCTCAAGCGCGTCTGGAAACGGAAGATATTGAATTTCTGTATGACATGGAGTTCTTTATTAACCGCGAGCTTGGAGAAAACGCGGGAACAGCATTTGATGATGAGACGTTCCGGAAAGCGCTGTCAATAAATGGAGATTCTATCATCATCATTGCAGATGATGAAGTGATCAAGGTGCATGTACATTCCAAGACACCTGGTGATGTATTAAATCTGGCTTTGAAATATGGCGAAATTACACAGATTCATATTCTGAATATGCGTGAGCAGCATCGTGATCTGCTCACTGCGGGCATGGACGGAGCAGCTTCACCTGATCTGTTTGCTGATATACCTCACGAGAAGACAAGCACACTTGAAGAAGCGGTGCTGCCGGCGGATGAAATGGCACCTTACGGTTTTATTGCGGTGTCTTCCGGCGATGGTATAGCTGAGATTTTCAAAAGCCTCGGTGTGGATATTGTTCTGTCGGGTGGACAGACGATGAATCCAAGCACAGAGGACTTTGTCAAAGCGGTGCGTTCGATCGCTGCAGAACAGGTGTTTATTTTGCCGAACAACTCCAACATTGTACTTGCTGCTGAACAGGCTCGTGAACTGCTGGAGGATGAACGCCGTATTACGGTGATTCCAAGCAAGACCATTCCACAAGGCATGGCTGCTGCCTTTGCTTTCCAGGAGGACGAGTCTGCTGATACCAATCGGGATCAGATGCTGGAAGCGATCAGCCGTGTACAGTCCGGTCAGGTGACTCATGCCGTTCGGGATACGCAGTATGATGAGCTGGATATCAAGGCGGGACACTATATCGGTATTCATAACTCCAAAATTGTTGCAACAGATGAGAGCATGCTCCGTGCTTGTGAAGGTCTGCTTGCACAAATGCTGGAGAGCGGGGATGAAGTCGTCACGATTCTTGAAGGAGAAGAGGCTGATCCAGAGGTGACTGGTGCTCTGGCTGCATGGCTGGAAGAGCAGTATCCGGCTGCTGAGGTTGAGGTGCATCAGGGAGGACAGCCTGTGTATTATTATCTGTTCTCTGTCGAGTCCTGAGTCAAGCTGGCATCACAAACCGATTACTGCACTTTATGGTGCTGACAGATGGTTTGCTGAAAAAGGCTCGATTGTACTTTGGGTGAAGAGGAGGAATGCACATGAACCACAAAGTAGCGATTGTAACGGACAGTACAGCGGATATTCCTGAAGAACTGATTCGTAAATACGGTATACATGTGGTTTCGCTGCGTGTGTTGTTCGGGGAAGAAAACTATGCGGACGGGGTGGAGCTGACTTCGGAGCAGTTCTACGACAAGCTGAGGCAGAGCACTGTGCTGCCTACAACTTCGCAGCCTTCTCCTACGGATTTCATGAGCGTATACCAGCGATTGCTGGATGAAAATCCGGACAGACCGATTGTATCCATCCATCTGTCTTCGGGCATGAGCGGAACGTACCAGTCCGCGATGCTCGGCAAGTCACTTCTGGAACGTGAAGCAGACATTACGATAATCGATTCAAAATCAGCTTCATACGGGTATGGTTTAATGGTGGTGCATGCAGCCGAGCTTGCCGAGCAGGGTAAATCTGTGGCTGAGATTTCAGCTGCTGTTGAGGAGATGCAGCAATCCCGCAAGTTGTTTTTTCTGGTGGATACACTGGAGTATCTGCAGAAGGGCGGACGGATTGGCAAGGCCTCGGCTATACTGGGAACGCTGCTTAACATTAAACCAATCCTGTCTATTGATGAAGAGGGCATCATCTACGCTGTAGAGAAAGTCAGAGGCCACAAAAAGGCAATGGCACGTATTATTGAGCTGTTCCAGAAGGATCTGGCTGGAAAACGGGTCAACGTTGCGGTAGGTCATACCGCTGATCCTGCATCGGCAGCAGCTTGTGCTGAACAGTTAAGGAGTCATTTTACACTTAATGAAGTGATCTATACCAATATCGGGGCCGTCATCGGCAGCCATGTGGGACCCGGTGTCATTGCGATCTTTATGTGGCCTGTTCCGGAATGAGGGATTAAGACATGAAGCTTGAAGATATATCAGTGAAACAAATTAACGGCGTGAGTGCTCTCAGAGAGGGAGAGCTTCACGCCTTTGGCATCTCTAGTGTGAGAGACCTGTTAGAGTACTATCCATTTCGTTACGAAGATTATCGTCTGCGTTCGCTGAGTGAGGTCAAGGACGGAGACAAGATTACGGTACAGGGACAAGTTATGGGGGTTCCAGTGCTGCAGCGTTACGGCAAGAAGTCACGTCTGACCTGCAAAATTATGACGGAAGAGTGGATGATTACGGCAACGTGGTTCAACCGTCATTTTCTCAAAGACCAGCTTACGCCTAATCGGGAAATTGTGCTTACCGGTAAATGGGAGCAGAAGCGGATGCAGCTCACGGTATCTGACTCGGAGTTTCCGGATAAAGGAGACGGACGCTCTGGCACATTGCAGCCAGTCTATTCCGTCACGGGCAAGCTGACACAGCAGTGGATGCGCAAGACGATTAACCAGGGCTTAAACCAATACGGGGATATGATTCCCGAGATTCTGCCTCATTCCTTGATCAAAAAATATAATCTCATGCCGCGTAAGCAGGCTATTGCCGGTATTCATCGTCCGCAGGACAATCAGGAGGGCCAGCGAGCCAGGCAGCGGATGGTCTATGAGGAATTGTTTCTATTCCAGCTTAAAATGCAGGCGTTCCGTGCGCTGAATCGGAATCGGATGGATGGCATGGTCCATACGACGGACAATACAACAATTCGTGAGTTTGTTCGCAGTCTGCCGTTCGAATTGACTGATGCACAGAAGAAGGTTGAGCTTGAAATATTGCATGATATGCGTTCGCCCTATGCGATGAATCGACTGCTGCAGGGGGACGTAGGCTCTGGTAAAACGGTGATTGCAGCGATTGCGCTCTATACAACTGTGCGATCGGGCTTTCAGGGGGCTCTGATGGTGCCTACCGAAATTCTGGCAGAGCAGCATATGCGTTCCTTGCAGAAGCTGTTTGAACCGTTTGGTGTTACGGTGGGGTTGTTAACGGGCAGTGTGAACGGGCGCAAACGCAAGGATCTGATTGCCTCATTGCAGATGGGCATGCTCGATATTGTTGTGGGTACACACGCCCTGATCCAGGAGGATGTCTTCTTCCGGGAGCTGGGCCTTGTGGTAACGGACGAGCAGCACCGCTTCGGGGTGAATCAGCGCAGCGTTTTAAGACGTAAAGGGTATAATCCTGATGTGTTAACGATGACGGCTACGCCAATTCCGCGAACGCTTGCGATTACGGCTTTTGGAGATATTGAGGTATCCACCATATCGGAGCGGCCAAAGGGACGGATTCCGATCTCTACCTATTGGGTGAAGCATGACATGATGGAGCGTGTGCTTGGTTTTATTTCCAGAGAGGTGGACCAGGGTCGCCAGGCTTATCTGATCTGTCCGCTCATTGAAGAATCGGAGAAGCTGGATGTGCAGAATGCCATTGATCTGCATGTGCAGATGCAGCAGAATTTTCCGAAATATAGAGTAGGACTGCTGCATGGGCGCATGACTGCCGCGGAAAAAGAAGAAATGATGCGGGACTTCTACAATAATGATATTCAGCTGCTAGTGTCCACGACGGTGGTGGAAGTCGGCGTCGATGTACCGAATGCCACGTTGATGGTGATTATGGATGCGGATCGGTTCGGATTGTCTCAGCTGCATCAGCTTCGCGGCCGTGTGGGTCGTGGTGCGCATGCATCGTACTGTGTGCTCATCGCTGATCCCAAGACCGAGGTGGGGCAGGAGCGCATGAAGGTCATGACCGAAACCGAGGATGGCTTCGAGGTGTCCCGACGCGACCTGGATTTGCGGGGGCCGGGGGATTTCTTTGGTACCAAACAGAGTGGATTACCGGAATTCCGCTTGGCTGATATGGTCGCGGATTTTGCTGTACTGGAGCAAGCCAGAGATGATGTGTCTGCGTTGATCGCGGATGCCACGTTCTGGACATCGGTTGATTACGCGCCTTTGCGTGATTTTCTTCAGGAGCAGCAGGTGTTTAAAGGTGATCTGATTGATTAACCAAATTAAAAAGTGACAAGTAACCAAGCCCTCCCGACATATGAATAAGAAGTGAGTTCATTTTTTTGGGAGGTGCTGTACGTTTTGGGTTATCAACAATACGGAATCAGTCCGCAGCTGGTGGAGCGGATCAAACTAAAGATGAAAAATCCTGCGGTCAAAGAACGCATCAAAAAGCTGATTGATGGCGTGACCAAGTCCGATCTGCAGGATAAAACGAAGGTTCGCAGGCTGATCAAATCCTCCGCAGTCATTATGAATGAGCATTTTACCCCTGCACAGGAGGAGCAGTTTGTCGCCTTTGTCATCGCACAGAAGATTGATCCCAACAACACGTTCCATTTGATCAAGCTGTGGGGCATGTTTAGGTAGGCTTGAAAGTGATGTGTGGCGTTTCAAAAAAAGGGCGACTTCTTTACAAGGGTACAGGGCCCGATCGCTCTGCTCACAGACAAAAAGGCACTGTACATCATCCAGGCACGAGGTGGCGTGTTATCCCCGGATTTTTGGAATTACCCCTTATAAGGGTAAAAATCCGGGGATAAAGGCGTGATGATGCTTCTGAGGAAGCTTTCTTTCTTGGAGAAAGCTTTCAGGCGCCCGCCTCGCTTCTTCAGATTGGTTCTGTCCTCTCCGTTGTTGTGTGAACGAACATTCTGCTGAAAGGCCGCATTACATTCAAGGGGATTAGCAATGTGTGAAGGGCATTCTATCAGTCATCTGTGACTTGATGGAATGCCTTTTTGCTGTGATAAGCTGCTGTAGGCTGAGAAAGGGAGGGGGAGGAGGGCCCCATAGATTGGGTTGTCGCGGCGACGGGGCAGTGTGATGAGATAACTCCTCGGGGAGAAATGTGGCATGAACCGTTAGCGTACCGCTAACGAATCGAGAAAAGCTTATATAGCCCATTTAAGCATGCTGGAAAATGTAACGATTCTGAGAAACGTTATTTCCTTGTTTTTACCCCGGATTCATCGTTTTTTGCTGGTTTTGCAGGAAATAGCGTCGCTGGGAATCGTTACATTTTCGGGAGGGATAAAAACGCTATAATAAGGCTTCTGAGAATCGTTAGAGTTTGGAGTGGCACGATGTGGGTGCATGGAGGAGTTTCGCAGGAATAACGTGCTGCAGGTTTGGGCGCATAGATAAAGTATGGAGAAAATAATCGCGTGTTAAGCCGTGCTCAGCAAGGGAGTGAGGCGCTCGGTAGCGCCAAGTGTTGGTGGTGGAAGAGAAGTTGCTTGCATGCTGGCCCGTATTGGGCGTGGAAGTGAGGTTGTTGGTTCTAGCGGCGGAGTGCTGATGGTGATGGTCTCAAAATACAGAAATTCAGGTCAATCGAATCCATCCGATTGGCCTTTTATCCTTTTCACAGGTTATCCTTTGCTTTCCGGACAGCAGAACGGTAAACTGTTGCATACGAGTAGTGTGGTCGCCATATGCACCGGGATGCCGGGCAGTGCTCAGGCACTGCTGTATATTTTCAGATAGATGCGGGGGAAGTTACGTTGGAAATGTTTACAATGCTGCTGGGACTATTTGAACGGGCGGCGCTGCTGATTATATTTTTGTTTTTTCTGTCACGGGTACCGCGGTTCAGGCAGATTTTGCAAAAAGGGAATTTAAGAAGACAGGAGTATGCTGCGGTTACACTATTATTTTGTGCGTTTGCCATCTTTGGTACATATACAGGCATTAATGTGGAAGGTTCATTGGTTAATGTACGCATTATTGCGATCCTGTCGGGTGGAATATTGTTTGGTGCGCCTGTTGGCATCATTACGGGCATTGTCTCAGGGGTGCATCGATACCTCATTGATATGGACGGCATCACCGCTGTCCCATGTCTGATTACAAGTGTTCTTGCGGGTCTGGTGTCCGGCTACATTCACAAATACACCCCCAAATCCAAGCGCTGGATCATCGGCATTGGTGCAGGCATGATCATTGAAGCACTCACGATGCTGCTGATTCTGCTGTATTCGTATCCTGATCCTCTCGGGGCGGATATTGTATCGAAGATCGCACTTCCCATGATTCTGGGCGAGGTGAACATCGGTCTGATTGTACTTCTGGTACAGAGTGTGGAGGGGGAAAAGGAATTAATTGCAGGTCGTCAGGCCAAGCTGGCACTGGAGATTGCGAATAAAACACTGCCTTACTTCCGCTCGATTGATGAGGACTCACTCCGTAACGTTTGCAGAATAATACAGGAGGATATTCAAGCTGATGCGGTTGCCATTACCGATACGCGGAATGTTCTGGCTTATGTCGGTTTCGGGGAAGAGCGGTATCATATTGGCAATGAGATTATTAGCGAGATGACCAAAAGCACGATATCCAGCGGAGAAATTATGATCAGTAATGATGTGACGGATGAGAAAACACCGGATATTCACTCGCTGCTGATTATTCCGCTGAAGGAACGCGGTGAGGTGACCGGTGCGCTCAAAATTTATTATCGAAAAGCTTACAGAATTACGTATCCTCTGCAAACGATGGCTGTCGGGCTCTCCCAGATCATCTCTACTCAGATGGAGGTTTCAAGGGTAGAGGAGATTAAGGCTGCAGCGAACAAGGCGGAGCTGCGTGCACTGCAGACCACGATTCATCCTCATTTTCTGTTTAATGCACTGAATGCGATTGCCTCATCGATCCGTACCAAGCCGGACCGCGCACGGGAGCTGATTGTGAACCTCTCGGGATATATGCGTTACAATCTGGAGCTGTCTGATGAGTTGATTGATATTCATAAGGAGCTGGAGCAGGTCCGCAACTATGTAGAGATTGAGAAAGCTCGCTTTGGCAGCAGACTTAGCGTCATCTATGAGATTGATGAAGTGGCAGTGCATATTCCGAGTCTGGTTATTCAGCCGCTTGTGGAGAACGCGATTATCCATGGTATTCTCAAGGTGAAGGGACCAGGAACGGTACGGATTCGCGTTCAGGATGTTCCTGATTATGTGCGCATCAGCGTGAGTGATACAGGGGCAGGCATCAGTCCCGATATTATTGAGAAGGTATACCATGATCGCATGCCGGGCAATCAGATTGGGCTGTATAACGTGCATCGGCGTGTGAAGCTGATCTATGGACAAGGCTTAACGATTACAAGACTGGAGCAAGGAACGGACATTTCATTTGATGTGCCCAAAGGAGATGTCTTAACGAGATGAGGGATTTCTGGAAGTGAACGAGGATGGAATGAAGAGAGTTTCTATATAAGTTGAACTATTTATTTACACGTGAACGGAGAGGACAGAAAAAACCTGAAAAAGCGGAGCGGTCGCCTTTATCACCGGATTTTTCCCTCTGGAAAAGGGAATCCAAAAAATCTGGGGATAACAGCGATTGGAAGGTTGTTCTGTCATCGGAGTGGATTGTGTAAAATCTTTAGTTCAACTTATATAGACGAAGTACCCATGAGAGAGCATCTGATGCAGGTACTATGAGACGCACGATTGAGGTATTATAGGAGCCTATGATGGAGGGTATTATGAGAGCGTTAGATAGAGGTATTATGAAAGCTTTAATTGTAGAGGATGAAATTCCGGCTAGTGAGGAGCTTAGTTATCTGATTCAGGAGCACAGCCGCATTGAGATCGTGGATTGTCTGGAGGATGGCCTGGATGTGCTCAAGTTTCTGCAGGAGCAGGAGGTCGATGTTATTTTTCTCGATATTAATATTCCTTCGCTGGACGGTATGATGCTGGCTCATCATATTGGCATGTTTGCACGTAAACCCTACATTGTATTTACCACAGCGTACAAGGAGCATGCTGCCGAAGCTTTTGAACTGGAGGCATTTGACTATATTCTGAAGCCTTACGATGAGAAACGGATCGCAGCCATGCTGCACAAGCTGGAGGCGACCTTCAAGCGGGACCAGGAGCTGAGCGATGGAGTTCAGGTCAGTGGGCGGGAACAGCAAAACGTGCAAGGAAATCAAGGCACGCAAGGGCATGCTGTAGACAATGACCCTGGATATGAACAGGACAACCAGACGGGAAAACGTATTAATCTGCTGCGCAATGAAAATATTATCGTCACGGATTCGGCGGATATCTATTATGCAGAAGCTCAGGAGAAGGTGACGAAGGTGTACACCAAAAACGGGGAGTTTACGATGCCGGTCAGCATATCTGATTTTCACAGCCGTCTGCCTCAGGATGCCTTCTTCCGTTGTCATCGTTCCTATCTCGTGAATCTTTCCCAGATTCGTGAAATTGTACCCTGGTTCAACAATACGTATTTGCTGCGTCTGCGTGATTTGGAGGCCGAAGTGCCTGTCAGTCGCGGCAAGGTCAAAGAATTCAGGCAGCTCATGCGCATATAACGGCATTTCATTCCGTAAATGATGCAACTCATGCTCAAAACGTTCGAATGAATCCCCTTTCATGTATGATTGGCTTGTGAACAACGTTCCGGTTTGCTCGAGCAGCATACAAGAATGTTCAACAGGTTACAGACATCGGCAAAGGGGAGATTACGATGAAAGCAGCTATTTCATCCGCTTCATCAGCATCTGATTCAACCATGACATCATCTATACCAATGAACCGCTGGCTCATTGTACTTGGTACGATCATTGTACAAATGGGGCTCGGCACAATCTACACCTGGAGTTTATTTAACCAGCCGCTGGCTGACCGTTTCGGATGGGACGTCAGTTCGGTTGCGATAACATTTTCAATTACGAGTTTTGCTTTGGCTTTTGCTACGTTGTTTGCAGGTCGGCTGCAGGAGCGTTGGGGGCTTCAGCGCCTGATTCGTACGGCTGGCATTGTGCTTGGGCTGGGACTGATTCTTAGTTCTCAGGTCAGCTCACTAACGCTGCTGTATCTGCTGGCTGGCTTTGTCGTTGGTTTCGCGGACGGCACGGCGTATATTACGTCTCTTTCGAATTTAATTAAATGGTTCCCTGAACGAAAAGGTCTGATCTCGGGTATTTCGGTTGGTGCCTTCGGTACGGGTAGTCTATTGTTCAAATATGTGAATTCCGCCTTGATTGGTGCAGTTGGTCCGGCACAAGCGTTTATGTATTGGGGCATCATCGTTCTGGTGCTGATCACTGCAGGATCATTCCTGATCCGCGAGGCGGTCGTTCGTGAGACCTCTCCGGCGGCAGATGTAAAGGCGGGTACGGGTGTGAAACGAGCAGAGGTCCGTCATGAATACACGGTCAAAGAAATGCTTCGTACCAAAGAAGCATACATGCTCTTTGGTATTTTCTTCACAGCTTGTATGAGTGGTCTGTATCTGATCGGTATCGTCAAAGACATTGGCGTGAAGCTCGCAGGACTGGATGTAGCTACAGCGGCGAATGCGGTGGCCATGGTGGCGATTTTCAACACGGCGGGCCGTATCATTCTGGGGGCCTTGTCGGACAAAGTGGGACGTATGAAGGTCATCGCAGGAGCACTGCTGGTTACAGCTGTAGCTGTCATGACACTGAGTCTCGTACCACTGAACTTTGGCATCTTCTTCGCATGTGTGGCAGCGATTGCCTTCTGCTTTGGCGGTAACATTACGGTGTTTCCAGCCATTGTAGCCGATTACTTCGGTTTGAAAAATCAAAGCAAAAACTATGGCATCATCTATCAAGGCTTTGGATTTGGTGCTCTGGCGGGATCATTCATTAGTGCGCTGCTGGGTGGCTTCCATATTACCTTCATCGTAATTGCTGTACTCTGTGCCGTATCCCTGCTGATGGCTCTGATGATTACACCTCCGGGTTCAAACCGCCGGACACGTACTGCTCAGAAAAAACAGATGCAGTTCAATCCTTCATCACGCGCGAGCTGAGTCGGAGTATATATTGTGCATGATGTAATGCTGTGTCGCTATTCGGTTTAACGATTCTCCAACTGAACACAGCATGCCGTGCAAAATGAATAAACCTGACAGGCAAACGGTCTCTATTGAGACCGTTTTTTTGCTTTTGGAAACGGCTCTGTTATACTCAAGATGAATCGGGGACTTCGTGCACTTCGGGTGACGACGTTGCATCTTGATCCATAGCTGCCGCACAATCACATTTAATGATGTATTCCAAGGAGGCATTTCCATGAATTTTGTGAAATACACAGAACCGGACTTTGAACATTATTATGCACTTGTTTCCAATGAGGACGTTATGAAACAGATTACCGAGCGTGCGATTCCTGAAACGGAGGCCAGAACACAGTTTGATACGATGCTGGATTATAATCTTCGTTCGTTGTGCGGGCACTACCGAGTTAACTTGCAGGATGATGCAGGTGTGGCTTACGCCAAATTAATTCAGGATGAGGACAATCCGTCGCGGGCAGAGATGGGATATATGATTCTGCCGGAGCATTGGGGCCAAGGTCACGGAACAGCCATTGCGTCCCGTCTGATTATACAGGCTCAGGCCGCAGGCATAGAGCTGCTGTATGCCGTGATTGATCCTTCCAATGCGGCATCCCGACAGATTTTGCTCAGACAGAACTTTGAATCAACGTGGACGGGAGACTACGATGGTTTGCCTGGTGAGATATTGGAGTTAAATCTGCGTCCTGGCAGATAGAGAAGGTGGTTTATTCCGTGAAAAAGTCGCTGAAAAGCGATTTTTTTATATCTATCTATATCTGTTGTGCAGGTGATTTCTCATCGACTAATGATCCAGCAATCAATCATCCAGCAATGGAACAGTATAATACAATTTTCAGGCGGTTAAATTAAGTTTTGTAATAGAGCAATTTTGTCAATTCATTTACACCTTAACGGAGAGGACAGAAAAAACCTGAAAAAGCGGAGCGGTCGCCTTTATCACGGGATTTTCCCTTTAGAAAAAGGAATCAAAAAAATCTGGGGATAACAGCGATTGGAAGGTTATTCTGTCATCGGAGTGGCTTGTGTAAATTCTTTAGGTCAACTTATATGAATTACTCTTAAATCAAATGTACAAGGAGAGCGCCATGATCACACCACTGGAGAAGATCTCTCATCCTCCGTTTAACCCCATTCATAACAAACTTTATAATCCACTTGAGCTGCTGAAGGGCTTTAATCCGGACAACCCACAGAGCCTGCTAACCACGCCTGACTTCCAGTGTTTTATCTATTTTCATCAACAAGGGGGTACGACCATCTCGGACCCGTATGCCGCTATGATGGAGGCTATGCATGACACATCGGTGGTGCGCGAGATGAATGCATTTCTCGCAGCGGAGTTAGAGGCAGGCCGTCGTCCTGTTGCCATCATGGGAGGACATCAGGAAAAGCGAGGGAGTACAGCGTATTGTAAAGTAGCGCGAATTGCCAAGAAACTATCCGAGTCCGGCTTTGTTGTCGTTAGTGGAGGCGGACCGGGTTGTATGGAGGCAACGCATCTCGGCGCTCTTCATGCAGGGCGATCTGCGGACTCGCTTGAATCAGCCATTAATCGATTGGCCAAAGAACCCTACGATGCATTTCCCCAAAACATGCAGCATCTCATCGGGAAAGATGGACGTTCCGTTCAGGAAGAACTGTTAAAAGAACTGCATGCATGGATGCTTCCCGCGTGGGAGATTGTGAATGAACTCAAGGACCAGCTCACCCCGCTCAATCGCAGTCTGGCCTTGCCGACCTGGCATTATGGGCACGAACCCTTTACGCCGTTTGCTACCCATGTTGCGAAATATTTCCTCAATAGCATACGTGAAGATGTTCTACTGACCCTGGCTTCATGCGGTATCATTTTTTCGGAAGGAAGAGGGGGCACCATTCAGGAAGTGTTCCAGGACGCTTCACATGTCTATTATCGTGATAAGGATGCTGACAGCAAGGCTCCGATTACTTCCATGCTATTTCTCGATAGCAAGTTCTGGACTGTTCCAGACGTCCCGGATCAGGGACTTCACATGCCGGTTCTGGATTTGCTTTATCCACTTTTCGTGGGTACGAACAATATGACAGAAGAGGAATTCAAGCGTTATATCCGCGTTGTGGATGATGCGGATGAAGTGGTAGACATTATTATCGAAAATGCACATTCAGCGAGCCAGGTCGTACATAAACTCGCCAGAATCGGTATTACCAATATTGATTCGAAGCTCATGGCTGAAAGAGCTGAAACTTTTGTTAATCAAAGAAACATATGAGCATACTCCTGTCTCCAGTTCGGGTGATTTCCCGTGCCGGAGGGGTAATGAATAGGATAGAATAGGGATAGGCATCGTGCAGGATGCTTCTATAGATACAGGTGGAGGAGATGACATATGAGTGATTCAACGATGGATCGACTGAATGCCTTGCTGCCAGAGTGGCTGGAGACCAGCCGCTTGCATACAGGGCAGGGGAAGGTGGCTTCCTATATTCCAGAACTGGTCAAAGCGTCACAGGATGATCTCGGTATTCATATTATGGACGCTGAAGGAAATTATGTGTCTGCTGGCGATTGCGGTGTGCCTTTTACGATGCAAAGTATCTCCAAGGTGTTCACGCTGATTCTGGCTCTCATGGATCACGGGGAAGAGGCCGTCTTCTTTAATGTAGGAAAAGAACCGACAGGTGACGATTACGACTCGATGATCAAGCTGGAGCTGGTTGAACCGGGCATCCCGTTTAATCCCCTCATTAATGCGGGTGCAATAACCGTATCCTCCCTCGTTGGCGGTGACTGCAAGGAAGAGAAGTCCCGCCGCATTCTCGAATTTTTTCGCAAGCTCGCTCACAATGAACGACTGGGTTATAACGAAGACGTTTATCGCTCCGAATCCGAAAGTGGTCATCTAAATCGCTCACTCGCTTATTTTCTCAAACATAACGGTGTAATCAAGGATGAAGTGGAGGATGTCCTGGCTGTCTATTTCCGCCATTGCTCTATTGAAGTGACCTGTGCGGATCTGGCCCGCATGGCACTTGTTCTGGCGTATAACGGAACGGATCCTATCACGGGTGAAGAGCTTATTCCCCGCCGTTACGTGCAGATTGCCAAAACGTTCATGACCACCTGCGGCATGTACAATGCCTCTGGTGAATTTGCCATTGAGGTAGGTCTTCCGGCCAAAAGCGGTGTTTCCGGCGGTATTTTGACGCTCGTACCGGGACAATTCGGCATCGGCCTGGTTGGACCGGCATTGAACCGCAAGGGCAACAGCATTGCTGGTGTGCATCTGCTGGAGCGTCTTTCCAAGGAGTTTGACTGGAGTTTCTTCTGAAATTTTCTTTCGGACGAAGCAGGGCACGGGAACTGTTTGTCGGCTGCTTTTTATTTCATTAGACGACTATTACAGAGATACGGTGCTGCACAAGTTGAAGCTGCTGTATCGTTCCACTCTCATTCATCCAGCCATTCACCAGCGGGTGTTACACCTGTAATCAGGTTCATCTGTAAATCACGGGTTCCATTTGCTGTCAGGAGCCTAAGCGTACGGGCAGGGCCATCCAGCTTGAGCACACGTCCCGTATACCAAATATCGTCATGCTCATGGAATAGGGTGATGGTGATCTGGTCACCCAGCACCATGGAGTTGCTCAGCAGCCGGGACATTTCTTCGGCAGCCTGAGCATCCAGAGAAGGACGAGTACGCGGGGCAAGCTGCTCCTGATGAAGAATATAAGCTTCCCGATGCTCCGGAAGCATCATGCGTGAGGACTCAAAAAGTCCGTTCTGCTGCAATTTTTTACTCATTTATAGTGACCTCCAATTTTGTGAGAACGGTCCTGGGCCTGTGCAGACGAACAGAGGGAGGATGCCCGCATAATGGCGGTGTCTCCGAACTTGCGTTTGATATCATCTGTGGCCCGTTCCAGTTCTCTTTTGCGTTCACGGTCGTCAAACCAGGATAACTGCACCTCCGAATCGGGGACAAGCCCGGTCAGAGATACGCTGATGCGGCGAATGGGTAATCCGTCCCAATGGCGAAGAAACAGGGCAGCCGCGGCATCATATACTTCATCCGTAATGTTGGTGGGTTCATTCACCTTCATCTGACGGGAAAAGCCTGTCGGTCTGTCGTAATCCTGCCCCCGGCACCCAACCGAGACCACATGCCCCATGAGTGATTTGTCCCGGGAACGCCGACTGACCAGTTCTGCCAGCTCCAGCAGTACAACCTTGATCTCTTCCCAGGTCTCATAATCCCGCGGCAGTGTCATCTGATGTCCGATGCCCTGCTGCTGGTGTGTGTAAGTGCCAGGCTTCACCGGGGAATCGTCTATACCGCGGGCTATACGCCATAATACTTCCCCATTTACCCCCCAGCGCTCCTTCAGACGAGACAGCGGTGTATTGGCCAGATCACCAATCGTATGAATTCCCATCTTGTAGAGATGCTGTGCCATACGTGAACCGACCATAAACATGTCGCGTACCGGTTTTTCCCAGATTGTGGACGGCATCTCCCTGCGCGGCAGCGTGTAGATGCCCCCGGGAACTTTTTTGGCATACAGATCACAGGCCATTTTACTGACCACCTTGGTATCGCTGATCCCGATGCGGATGTAAACGCCCGTTTCATCCAAGACTCTGGACTGAATGCTGCGTGCAATCGTTTCGGGACCGCCGAACAGCTCCAGACTTCCGGTGACATCGAGAAATTGTTCATCAATGCTGTAGGGTTCCACAAGATCGGTGTACGACTGCAAAATGCGCGTAATGTGAAGGGAGACGCGGATATACTCGGCCATACGTGGACGAATGACGACAACATCCGGGCACTTGGCAAGGGCTTCACCCAGCCGTTCTGCGGTCGTAATGCCGTAGGACTTGGCGAGAGGACAGGCCGCCAGAATGATGCCCGAACGCCGTGCCGGATCACCAGCTACAACCAGAGGGCGATCCTTGTACTCGGGATGTGCAGATTTCTCCACACTGGCATAGAACGACTGGCAGTCTGCCAGCATGATGACACGTCTGTCTTGGCGGGGCATAATATTTCCTCTCCTTATCTGCTGTAATTCTGGGTGTTGTTCCTATCGTGTGATCTATAGGCGGAGTAATCGTTATTTACAGTTTATTTACAGTATGGAACAAGTGTTCCTGTTTTATAAGCATAAAGGACAATTGCAAACGCGGCAACCGGAATTATTTTGCAAATTGGACACAAATACAGAATGACCAGATTGAAGCTCGGAAATAGGAAATAAGAAGTGCTTTTTTACATATAATGTGAGAGATCTGTGACCGCAGGGTGATGACCAGCAGTTCATTTTGCTATTTGTAAAAGGTGGATCAACGGACAGAGTCCTATATGAGGGACTGATGTCCTTTTTTCATTTTCAGCATTTTTCAGAAAACCTTGATGTGGCGCGGGTTTTCACTGATGCGTTATCGGACTATAGTATCAATTTTGTAATCTTTATGGTTAATACTGTAAAAAACAGCGCAACTTTAAAAATCGACTTGCGTTTAATGGGGTATATGTTTCACGGGGGAAGGATGCCTGGGGCCGCGTTGCACATAACAATAACGAGTGGAGTAACGCAGGAGCAGCGGTGCATTCATCTGTGCTTTTTTGGGCAGATCAGACATGTAAAAAGACCGCAAACGGAGCTGCTGCCTTGGTGTGCTGAAGGATGGCGCGAATGGCCGGGTATGGGCAGAACGTTCCATATCATGTTTGCTTCCATCAGCCTAGTTACAATACAGAGGCTTAGCGCTATAGTGAGAACTACACCGCTGACATCTCTACCAAAGCGGACATCCGAAGCGGAATGATCGTATGTTTCCTGTCCGGATTTGATGTACACATTATAAATCCGGTGAATGGGGAAGCAGGATGCATACTAGAGAGGTGAGCAATCAGAAGTCATGAGCAGACAACGACGAAGACGCTGGTTACTGACAGCTTTGACAGGTGCGATGGTGCTGACTGGCGGGATATTGGCCGGATGGCATTATATGCAGCCCAAGCTTGTTACGTATACAGCGGAGAATGGCACGGAGATGAAATTCAAGACCAATGGAGACCGGTTCATGCAATACGGGTCGGATGGAACGTGGAAGGAAATGTTCGTCAAAGGGGTCAACCTGGGTGCAACCTCACCAGGACATTACCCGGGAGAATTTCCACTCACCGAGCAGGATTATCTGCGCTGGTTCGAGCAGATTCAGGACCTCGGAGCGAATGTGATCCGTGTGTATACGGTCCATCAGCCGATTTTTTACTCCGCACTGGTCGATTATAATCGCGGCCGGGAGCAGCCATTATATTTTATACAGGGCATATGGTCACCCGAGGAGGAATTGATTGAGAAGCGGGATGCCTATGCCGATCATATTGAGCAGACGTTCAAGCAGGAGATTGAAAAGGCAGTATCTGCGGTATACGGAGATGCAGACATTGCAGCCAAAAATGGAGAATCCAGCGGTAAATACAGAACCAATGCCGGAAAATATTTGATGGCATGGCATGTAGGCACAGAATGGGACCCTGCTATGGTGGACAATACAAACAAGGTGCATGCGGATGTGCCGCAGTACAAGGGGGTGCATTTCTCAGCGACCGCAGAAGCTTCTCCGTTCGAAAACTGGCTGGCAGAGCTTCTCGACTATACGGCTGTTCAGGAGAAAAAGTATGGATGGGAGCACCCGATGACCTTTACCAACTGGGTCACAACCGATGTGCTGGACCATCCGGGCGAGCCCCTGTATGAGGAGGATATGGTCAGTGTAGATGCACGGCATATCAAGCCTGAGGCATGGGATGGAGGTTATTTTGCCGCCTACCATGTGTATCCGTATTACCCGGACTTGTTCCACATCGATAAGACGCTGCAAACGATCAAGGATGCCAATGGGGAGTACAACACGTACAAAAGCTATCTGCGCAAGCTCAAAGCCGAGTTTTCCGATATGCCTGTAATGGTTACAGAGTACGGTGTACCTTCCTCTCTGGGCATTTCCCATCTGGGCATGGGCGGCCGGAATCAGGGCGGGCATAACGAGGTGCAGCAGGGAGACATTGATGCCTCGCTGACACAGGATATTTATGACGAAGGGTACGCAGGAGCTATTCTGTTCATGTGGCAGGATGAGTGGTTCAAAAAAACCTGGAACACGATGCCGATCGAAATTCCGGCTGACCGCCGGGCGTACTGGCTGAATGTGCTGACGAATGAGAAAATGTTTGGCCTGCTGGCGATGGACCCCGGTAAGCAGGACCAGCTGACCATCGACGGCAAGCTGGATGACTGGAATAAGCTGCAGCCTGGAGAGGTCACGGTCTGGAAAGGCAAGGTGCAGGGCATTCAGGAGATGAAAATGACCCATGACGAAGCCTATCTGTATATAGGCCTGACGCTGGATCAGCCATTTGACCCTGAACAGACGCTGCTTCGAATCGGTACAAATACCCTTGCTGGTGGCAGTCAGCCTGGCAGTATGCTTTCAGGCAATACGCTGAGCGATGGACTGGAAACGGTCATTACGCTTGGCAAGGATAACGAGTCACAGGTGCAGATTGCGAAGGATTATGATTTCAACCAGCGACTGTATGGCAAGGATGGATATGACATGATTCCGGATCAGGAATTGAAGTCGGCTGAACCGTTTCATTCGTGGAACCTGGCGGTCAGTCTGAAAATGACACCACCGGATACACGTTCAGCGCATCCATTTATGACAGAGAACGTCGGGATGTTAAAGCGGGGAACAACAGCACCCGGACAGACAGACACCGATTCGTTAACAGCCTGGCAGTATAACGGCAATCAGGTGGAGATGCGAATCCCATGGATGCTGCTTGGCTTCGGTGATCCAAGCTCCTTGCAGGCGATTGAGTATGGACCATTGAAAAACGGACGTGAGTTCTCTACAACGACAGTTGAAGGCATCACGCTCGTTCCATGGCTGACGAACCGATCCACGAAACAGGTATCATGGCCTGGTGGTGAACAGACAAGCCTCGACTTGAAGGCATTGCCCGTCTACAGCTGGAAGCCTTGGGAACAGGTCAAGTACAGCGAAAGGCTCAAGCTAAGCTATGAGAAAATGAAGCAGACCTACGAAAAAATGCCTAGTTTTCGCATTGATTAAATAGGATAAGTAAGCTTGGAGATAGGATAAATGAGTGCATAAAGACGGGATAAATAAAGGAATAAAGATGAGATGAATTAGAAATTCCTTGAATCAACAGCACAGAAAATCATAAAGCAGCATAAAGGAGGACTTTTTCACATGTTCCAGAGTTTGGCTTTGGCCTATTGGTTTCTGATGGTCTGCATCGCACTTGTGATTGTGGGCGTCATCATTCTGTTTGCCATGAAAATGTCCCACAATGGCAAACAGCGCAAAATGGCTTTGTACGAAATGAAGCAGCGGGATTATTTCACATATTTGCAGACGGCACTCACAGAGAACAGCCCGCTCAAGCTGCCGCCCGGAAAACTGGCCCCGCTGGAGCGCCGGGTTATTCAGGACAAGCTCATTGAATGGATTGACCAGTTCAAAGGCGAGTATCGGGAGAGACTGATTGAATTGTGCCGTGAGGCCGGATTTGTCGAGCATGATCTCAAAGAGCTGGGGCGCTTGCGGTACGGTCGTCAGATTGATGCGGCATATCGTTTGGGTGCGATGCGCTGTCCTGAAGCGGTTCCGGGATTAATGGAGCTGCTCAGAGATGAGAAGCCTGGCCCGATGGCGATTATGATTGGACGTTCGATTGCGAGATGTACGACCCGTCATGGCGAGTTGAAGGATATGCTTGCACTGCTTTTAACGAAAGGAAAATCGATTCATCATCTGGCCGCAGATATACTGCTGGAAGCAAATCTTGATACAAGCCGTGTCCTGCTCGAGCTGCTGGAGGACCGCAATCCTGACTTTGTCAAAGTGGGCCTTGTAGCGATGTGGGGGCAAGCGGTGCCTGAAGTAATGCCTGCACTCGACAGGCTCGTTGGAGCTGAGCATCAGGATGTACGGGCCGAAGCCGTGAAGCTGTATCTCAGTGCAAGTCCGGCCCTGCGGGATGAGACGATTCTGAAGCTGATTCAGGATCCGGACCCGGAAGTTCGCGCTGAAGTGGTGCAGGCGCTGGGCTCGAAGCATGCTGCAGGCAGTATTCCGCTGCTGCGCAAGGCACTTCGTGATGCAGATTGGAGAGTGCGCTACAACAGTGCGGAAAGTCTGAGCAAGCTGGGCGAACCCGGGTTCGAGGCTTTGTGTCAGGCAGCCGTGCAGGGAACAGGTGCAGAGCGCGAGATTGCGATGCAGCAGATCGAGAGCACGATGCAGCAATCGGGAGCCGACCACAAGGCGGTAGAGCAGATGATTGCACATAACAAAAAAAGATTGCTGTATGAACGTTACTTTGGCCCTGTGCGCGGTGGGAACCGACCAGCCAAGAAACGTGCAGGCGTTGCAACAGTAGGAGGGGATTACACTGCTTAGAGATCTATTGCTCATCTACGGTATGGTCGCCATCTATTATGTGGTGTTTGTTAATACACTTTATTTTTCCATACTGGCCTTATCATTTCGTAACATCTGGACGATCTTCCGGCGTTCACATTACTCCAAGTACAACACGTTATCCGGCTCGGAGCTGGTACCTTCGGTTTCCCTGCTAGTGCCAGCGTACAACGAGGAACTGACGATTATTGAAAATGTGAACTGCCTGATGACACTGAATTATCCTACGTATGAGGTTATTGTCGTCAATGACGGCTCCAGCGATTCCACCTTGAAGATGCTGCTTGAGGAATATCGTCTAAAGCCGATGCCGAATACGCAGCTGCGGGGAAAAATCCCTTGTCAGTCCATTCGCGGAATCTACCATAACCCGGAGTTCCCGGATCTGTATGTGATCGACAAGGAAAATGGCGGCAAGGCTGATTCCCTGAATGCAGGCATCAACCTGTCCCATTATCCGCTCATCTCTTCCATTGATGCCGATTCACTGCTGGAGAAGGATGCCCTGATCCGCATGGCCCGCATGTATATGGAGAACCCGGAAGAAACGGTAGCGATCGGCGGCGATGTGCGTATTGCCAACGGCTGCAAGATCGAAAATGGCGCGGTACAGGACGTATCCTTGCCGCGCAAAATCTGGCCGATGTTCCAGTCTATCGAGTATCTCAAGGCTTTTCTCGGCGGACGGATTGGCTGGAGTCATATGAACGGTCTGATCATCGTCTCGGGTGCTTTCGGTA
This sequence comes from Paenibacillus sp. JGP012, assembly GCF_014203995.1. Taxonomy (NCBI): domain Bacteria; kingdom Bacillati; phylum Bacillota; class Bacilli; order Caryophanales; family Paenibacillaceae; genus Paenibacillus; species Paenibacillus sp. JGP012. The sequence continues at coordinate 77,306 of NZ_JACHKG010000016.1, forward strand.
TGTTCCGCAAGGATGCCGTTATTGCGGTAGGGGGTTACCGCGACGGTTATCCGGGTGAGGACATGAACATTATTATCAAGCTTCATCGCTATATGCTGGAAAATAAATTGAAATACCGCGTTGCCTTCTGTCCTGAAGCGGTGTGCTGGACACAGGCGCCGGATTCCTACCGGATTTTGTCCAGCCAGCGCAAGCGCTGGGGCCGCGGGAATCTGAAAAACATGCTGGAAAATCGCGGTATGCTGTTCAACCCGAAATACAAGGTTATGGGATTAATCACGATGCCATATAACGTCATTTTCGAAGCGCTGAATCCGTACTTCCGAATTACCGGACTGATGGCTCTGGCTGGATACGTGCTTCTGGACATGACCCAGTGGCCGATTCTTGTCCTGTTCGGTTTGCTGAACTTTGTGAGTGGATATCTGCTGAGTGTAGGGGCGTTGATTCTGGAGGAGATTGCGTTCAAACGGTACAACAAGCTCTCTGATCTGGTCAAAATGCTCGTCTATTCTGCGCTGAAATTTGTGGGTTACCACCAACTTGGCGTGTTATGGAGATTGCAGGGTCACATTCAGTTTTTGCAAAACAACAATTCCTGGGGCACGATGACCCGCCAAAGCTGGTCCGAGGAATCCAAGGATGCCGGGAAAGCAGCTTAAGTAATACAGTAACAACAGTATAGATGTTCAACTCCATTTTTACACGACGACGGAGAGGACAGAAAAAATCTGAAAAAGCGAAGCGTTCACCTTTATCACTGGATTTTTCCCTTGAGAAAAGGGAATCGAAAAAATCCGGGGATAACAGTGATTGGAAGATTGTTCTGTCATCGGAGCATGCGTGTAAACGACTTGTTGAACTTGTATAAATCATTGAAGGAGAAGGGTGGAAAAGAACATGCCAAATACGGCGACATTGCAGCGTGACGCTGCCGTTGATGTGTACCGCAGTGTAGAACAGGGATTGAAGGAAACAGGTGCTGAAGCATGCGGCTTAATGTTCATTCACTGTGCAGGTCAGGTTCAGCCGGAGCAGCAGGTCAGAACACATCTGGAGCACGCGGGTTATGCGTCCTTCGAGGTGTGGCAGGATAGCCAGACGCAGACCGTTGCTGTACTGCTTCCCGGTCTTTCGCTCGACGAGGTTCACTATGAAGGACTCCGCATCAAGCATGAGCTGCAGGAAAGTGTTCCTGGTGCTGATCCGCAAATTACACTGGCCAGTTTCCCGCCAGGGGAGCGCCCTTCGAAGGCAACGATTCAGCATATGGCCGAATCTTCGAAGCTTGTGGATTCATCGGAAATTCATATCTACACGCTGGAGCATACCGCAGATGAACCGGAACGGATTCTGATTGTAGATAATGATCCGACGGTTCGTGAGTTTTTGCAGCTGCGTCTGAAAATGCAGGGATACGAAACCTACGAAGCGGTGGATGGACTCGCTGCTCTGGAGCTGATCGAAAAAGTAACGCCTGATCTGGTGCTGACCGAGTTGAATCTGTATGGCATCGATGGTCTGCCATTTATCCATCACATTCAGAAGCTGGAGATGGAGCAGCCGCCCAAAATTGTGGTGTTGACGGAGCAGCGGGTCGAGCAAACGATCAGCCAATGCTTCCGCAGCGGGGTCGATGATTATATGACCAAGCCGTTCTCTCCTGTGGAGCTGGACGCCCGGATCAGACGCTGCCTGCACTAGAAGATCAACAGAGTCACAACAATTACAACCACATCTATATGATCTGAACTATTATTTTTACACTTTAACGAAGAGGACAGAAAAAACCTGAAAAAGCGGAGCTAAAAGCTTTCTGAAGGAAAGCTGCATCGGAAGCATAGGCTTCACCTTTATCACCGGATTTTCCCTTTGACAGTAGGGAATCAAAAAAATCTGGGGATAACAGTGATTGGAAGGTTATTCTGTCATCGAAGTGTCCGTGTAAAACCTCTTAGTTCAACTTATATAAGCAACATCAAATAAACTGCCCGGAGGGAATATCATGGAGAATCAACAATTTCACACTTTACTGAACGCGATCGAAAATAAAGAAGCGGTGCTGGGCGTTGTCGGCCTCGGTTACGTTGGCCTTCCCCTTGCGGTGGAGATGGTCAACCAAGGGTTTACCGTGATCGGCATCGACCTGGATGCTTCCAAAGTCGACAGCATCTACAATGGAGATTCCTATATTCACGATATTTCATCCGACGAATTGAAAAAAGTAATGCAAAGCGGCCGTTTCCAGCCAACAACGGACTACAGCATGCTGCGTGTCATTGACGCATTAAGCATCTGCGTACCGACACCGCTTAGCGAAAATCAGGACCCGGATACCTCTTACATTGAGACCGTTGTAGATCAGATCAAGCTGCATATGAAACCAGGCATGCTGATTACACTGGAAAGCACAACGTATCCAGGTACCACGGAAGAGTTGATCCAGCAGGAGCTGGACAAGATCGGACATGAAGCTGGCAAGGACTATTTCCTTTGCTTCTCGCCTGAGCGAGTGGACCCGTCCAATGGCCGTTTTACCACGTATAATACACCGAAAGTCATTGGTGGTACCACCGAAGCTTGCCTGAAGCTCGGCACGGCGTTATACAGCAAATATGTAGAAACCGTGGTTCCGGTATCTTCACCTAAAGTAGCGGAAATGTCCAAATTGCTGGAAAACACCTTCCGCAGTGTCAACATTGCCTTCGTGAATGAAATGGCGATGATGTGCGACCGGATGGGGATCGATATCTGGGAGGTTATTGACGCGGCTGCGACAAAACCGTTTGGCTTTATGCCATTCTATCCAGGGCCAGGCATCGGCGGACACTGCATCCCGCTCGACCCGATGTATCTGTCATGGAAGGCCAAAGGATTCCGTTTTTACAGCAAATTCATTGAACTGGCGCAATCCACGAATGACAATATGCCGTACTATGTACTGAATAAAACGTCAACGATTCTGAATGAATACGCGAAGTCTGTTCGCAAATCGAACATTTTGCTGCTCGGCATGTCGTACAAACCGAACATTGCCGATCTGCGTGAATCACCAGGACTGGAAGTATACGAACTGTTCAAGGAAAGCGGCGCAAACGTTAGCTATTACGACCCGCATGCAGCATCATTCAGAGATAAACACGGCGAAACCGTGTACAGCCAGGCTTTTAATCTGGAGCAATTCAAAACATATGATTGCATCGTGCTGATCACCAACCACAGCGACTTGCCTTATTATGATATTGCGGAACTGGGTGTACCGATTCTGGATACACGCAATGCATTCCGTACGTACAATCATTCACACATTTACAAGATCGGTCACTCGGTACAGCATCCCGTGTTTGCACCAAGTGAAGCGGTTCTCGTCTGAGGCGACTAATGAGAAAACAGGGCAAGTGGGCAGGTAAGGCTAAATGGGCTATTGTGGCTGTGGTGTTCTGCCTGCTGCTGCTGTCCTGGCTGTTCAAATGGTTTTCGCACGAGGAGCACAAGGCGACCTGGCTGTGGGATACGTCGATCATTACAAAGCAGACACCTGAGATTATCGCGTTCTCCAAGGAACAGGGCGTGGATACCATTTTCCTGCAACTTCAGGATGAGGTACCCGATGCGGCCTACCGCAAGTTTATTGCAGCTGCGACCAATGCCGAGATCGAAGTGCACGCCCTTAACGGTCATGCCGACTGGGCTTATCGCGAAAAGCGCGCAGAAGGACTTGCTTTTATTGAACGAGTTCGAGCATACAATACATCTTCTGCGAAGAATGAACGCTTTGTGGGCATTCAGCTCGATGTCGAGCCGTACCAGCTAAGACGTTGGGAGAACGAAGAGAGCAGTGTCATTGCCGAGTGGCAGAACAATATGGAGGTCTGGACGAAAGCCGGAAAGGCCGCAGGCCTGTATATGAGTGCAGCTATTCCATTCTGGTTGGATGCTCGTCAGTCCGCTGGAGGCAAGGAAACATTCAGTCGCTGGGTCATCTCCCGTTTTGATGCAGTAGCTATTATGGCTTATCGGGACAGCGGGCAGCAGATGTATGATCTGTCCAAGGAAGAGCTGGCTGAAGCAGATGAGCTGGGCAAGAAGGTCTGGATTGGAGCAGAACTTGCGGATACACATGAGGGGGACCACCTGACCTTTTTCCGCAAACCGATCAGCAATATGGACGAAGAGATGCAGAAGGTGTTTGAACTGGGCGCATCACATTCGTCTTTTGCAGGTGTGGCTGTGCATCATTATGAGGCCTGGTATGCGAAGCAAAACGGGATTCCGCTGGCGCGCAAGACGGAGGAAAAGAAAGAGGAATCACAAACGGAATAGTCGAAGCTTCAACGTGAAGTGATGATCCCTTCTGGGCAAAAGCTGCAGGTATTCGTTCCTGTGCTTTGCGGCTCAGAAGGGATTTTTACATCATATAGAGAATGTGAATGTGCTTATTAATAAGGTGTAAGGTAACTCTACTCTTTACTCACTTGTACCGTTTTCGTTTGCGAGTCATAGGAGAAATTAATGTTGTAGATCGGTACGATATCTTTTAATGGAAAATAAATGCGGTTTTGAATCAAAAGAACGGGGTTATTCATCAGAAATCATTAGAAGTAACGTAACACCGAGTACATAAGTTACATAGGTTCAGGAAGTAAAATGAAAAGAAAACCTGAATAAGGAAAATCCCGATCACTCGCTTAGTGAAGAGACTTGCCTTATTCAGATTATTTAGCGCTAAGCAAGATGGAAACGCAAACCCAGCGTGCCTGTTGTCATATCGGATCAATCTCTTTTCTGTTCCGTATTCGTTGTCCGATAACGGTTAGGGGGCAGACCAACCTGCTTTTTAAAAGCTTTGGAGAACGAAAACAGGTCGGGATAACCCACGGAATGAGCCACCTCCGTTAAACTCAGCGTGGTCTGCACGAGCAGAAGCTTGGCCTGGTTCATTTTGAGCTGCTGAATATACTGCACAGGAGACAAGCCGTAAGCTTTGCGAAACTGCTTGGCAAAGTGGGTTCGATCCACTCCTGCATGAGCGGACACACCTTCTACGGAAATTCCTCCTGCAAAGTGTAATTCAATATACTCCTTTCCTTTTTGAAGCCAAGGGATGGCTGCATCTGGTTGTAAGTCTTTGGTTGCCGGAGAACGTGCGATACGGTCAAAAAGACTGAGAAACCGTGTCAGTCGCCCCAGATCACTGGCACCGTCCTGTGGTTTGCGAACGTCTTCCATAAAAGAACGCATGCTGCTTGTGGTTTCGGGTGTCAGCACACCTGAACGATACGGGCTATCAGGACTCAACCCAATTCGCGAGAGCAGTTCAGCGGCATATGATCCGTCAAAGGCGATAAATATTTTTTGCAATGGATGGTCGGGATCTGTCCAGTACTCATGCGTTACATGCGGAAACAGACAGAAGGCATCTCTGGCTCGCAGAGGATACTGCTTTCCGTCCTGAATGAATGTGCCCTCCCCCTCCAGTACAAATAACAAATAGTGATATGGCGTAGTCCGAGGACCAATATGATAGTTGCTTTTGGCAATGTTGCGACCAATGCGTAAGGGCCAGGCACCGCTGGCCTTCTCAAATTCAGACGGAGTGAAGAATAGAATATCCAGAAACTCGTGGTGATCCTCCTTCATGCGTTCAAGCTCGGTCATCAGGAACACCTCTTTAATCATTAAGTATCGTTGATATCATCTAAAAGAATCGTTTATAACCTATTATACAGGTTGGTTTTATGTAAATTCAAGACGAGTAAAACCTGAATTCGAAAACGACCACAAAATGACAAAAATAAATTGCCGCGAAATGACATTGATCACAGACAAATCAATTGATATGATGTCCATACCTATTAAACCAAGCTAATTAATCGGCATTTAAGATTATTTATGACTGTTATATTGATTTAAAGAATCACACGACAACGGAGGGGACAGAAAAGACCTGGAGAAGCGAAGCGTGCGCCTTTGTCACCGGATTTCCCCCATAAATAGGGAATGAGAAGAAATCTGGGGACAAGAGTGCTCGAAAGGTTTTCTGTAACCGAAGTGTTTGAGTGAACATTTAGAGCAATTTTATCCATAGAAGGGAATGACGATTGTGAGCGAACAGGAAGAGATGAAGTTTGGATGGTTTTTACCAACGGCTGGAGATGGGAAGTATGTAGGTGTAGAGCCAGAACGTGAGCCAAGTCTGGATTATCTGGTGCAGGTGGCACAGACGGCAGAGACGGCCGGATTCGAATTTGTACTGATTCCGACAGGGGGAGCCTGTCTGGACGCATGGGTGGTCGGCTCGGCGGTAATGAGTCACACCAAGACATTGCGTCCCCTTGTAGCGATTCGCCCAGGTCTGGTGACACCCGTACTGGCAGCTCGCATGGGTGCGGCACTGGATCAGCTCTCTGGCGGTCGCGCCATGATTAACGTGGTTACAGGCAGTTCGGTTCGAGATCTGGAAGAGCTCGGTGATCCGCTGGCACATGCGCATGATGAACGATATGTTCGCGCAAGCGAATATATGGAAGTCATGAAGCGTTCATGGACGCAGTCCACGGGACTGAATCTGACAGAGTTTGCCGGAAGTGGTGCACAATCAGGTGCAGATGCATCAGGCAATCCAAATCCTGAATTTAACGGTCAGTATTATAACTTCAAAGGCCCGGTAGGTATGCCCGAGACGGTACAGAAGCCACACCCTCCATTCTATCTTGGAGGAAGTTCTCCGATTGCAAAGCGAGTGGCGGTTGAACATGCAGATACGTTCCTGATGTGGGGCGAGCCGCATGACTGGATTCAGGAGCAGATCGAAGAGATCGAGGTCATTCGCGAGCAGGTGAAAGAGGAAACGGGACAAGATCGTCAGCTCCGTTACGGTATGCGTGCACAGGTGCTCATTCGGGATACCGAAGAAGAGGCATGGGCAGCAGCGTGGGAGATCATCAGCAAAGTACCACCGGAAGCGATTGAGAAGGCCAAAGCCGCATTTGCCGAGACGGATGCCACCAACCAGCGCAGACAGAATGAGCTCCGGGAACTGTCCGAGAAACAGCAGTTTGTGGTTGGGCCGAACCTGTGGACAGGTTTGTCGGTAGTACGCTCCGGCGGAGCTATCCTCATCGTAGGTACAGCGGAGCAGGTTGCAGAACGGTTGATGGAATACGGAGACCTGGGCGTGACGACTTTCATTTTGTCTGGTTATCCGCACTTGGAAGAAGCCGAAATCTTCGGCAAGACCGTGATGCCGATCATCCGCGAAAAATGGAAAACAAGACAGAAGCAACATTCAGTTACTACTAACTAGTTACTACCAATCTAAGTAAGTGCACTTTTTTTTACACTTTAACGGAGAGGGCAGAACCGATCTGAAGAAGCGGAGCGCTCGCCTTTATCACCAGATTTTAACCATTGAAAGAATAAATTCAAAAAATCAGGGGGTAACAGCGATCGGAAGATGGTACTGCACTCGGAGTGTCTTGTGTAAAACATTCGTTAAACTTACGTTATCATCCTTAGGAGGTCGTCTTTCATGAAAAAAACGAAAAAAATGATTCTGCCGCTTGTCAGTATGCTGGTCATGTCCATCCTGCTGTCCGCTTGCGGCGGTGGAAATAACGAATCATCCGGAGAGAACGGCTCCTCAGATTCAGGTAAAGTGACCATTAGCTTCATGCACTGGCGCGGCGAGGTTTCCGAAGCATTCAACAAGACGATCGATGCGTTTGAAAAAGAAAATCCGAACATCCATGTGGAGATGCAGACGCTGCCTTCGGATCAGTATCAATCTACGGTACAATCCAAAATCAGTGACGGCTCCACGGGCGATGTGTTTGCTTCTTTCCCGGGTGCCCAGTTCCAAGCTTTCAGCAAAGCCGGATTATTTACGGATCTGACCGGATCATCCTTCCTTTCGGCTTACAATCCGAAACTGATCGAGGCAGGGCAAAAGGATGGCAAGCAATACGCTGTTCCCTACCAACTTGTATACAACGATCCGATCTATAACGTGAAACTGTTTGAAAAGTATGGCCTCACACCACCGAAGGATTGGGAAGGCTTCCTCGCTCTTTGCCAGAAGCTGAAAGACAATGGCATCATTCCGATTGCCTTTGCCGGAGCGGACATTGGTCCAGGCCAATTCATGAATACGATGGTGATGAACAATGCACCGAGTGACGACATTTTTACCAAAGTTGAAGCAGGCGAAGCCAAACTGACAGATGAGTTCTGGGTGAAAACGTTGACGCAAATCAAAGAACTGAACGATAAAGGATACTTCCAGCAAGATGCACTGGGTACGAAAGACCCGGCAGCAGGTGCACTGTTTATTCAGGAAAAAGCAGCGATGCTCGCAAGTGGATCGTATCAACTTGCTCAGAACAAACAGCAAAACCCGAATCTGGAGCAAAAGCTGCTCGCACCGATTACGGTAAGTGCCGATCAGGCGAAATACGAAGGGGTGCACACGACAACGTTTATGCTTGCGGTAAACAGCAAGTCAAAACACCCGGAAGAAGCCAAGAAATTCCTAGAATTTCTGAGCAAACCGGATGTAGCTGGCGCATACGCCAACCAGACAGGACAAAATGTAACGGTGAATGACGTGAAGTATGACACACCTGAGCTTCAGGTTGCAGGAGAGTGGGCGAACAAAAAGACCGTGTTCCAGCCACGGTTCACGATTCTGAATGGAGATAACCAAAAGGCGGTAACCAACTCCATTCAGGCTGTACTGAGCGGCACTTCACCAGAAGAGGCCGCACAGCAGGCACAAGCGATCATTGATCAGCATATCGGGAAATAAACGATGAAAAACCGGTTTCAGCTATCCCTGTTTCTGTTACCCGGATTGCTGTTGTACGTTGGATTGTTCGTATTTCCTACATTGACGGGGCTGTTCTATTCGTTTACGGATTGGGACGGGGTATCCCCGTCGTATGCATTTGTAGGGCTGGATAATTACAAGGACAGTCTCAGCAGCATCGTATTTCGCAAAGCCTTCGGCAATAACGTGGAGTTTATGTTAACGGTTGTCATCGCACAAATTTTTATTTCACTCGTCCTGGCACTGCTTCTGGTACGCAATACCAAGACAAGAGTGATGCTTCGGGCGCTGTATTTCCTGCCGGCGATTCTGTCATCGGTGTCGGTTGGTCTGATCTGGGCGTTTATGTATGACCCGTCTATTGGACTGATCAATTACGGATTAAACGAGGCGGGCATGAGCGGCATCGCTCGTAACTGGATCGGTGATCCGAAGATTGCGATCTTCTCCATTGCTGCGGTGCAGGTCTGGGCTCATGCAGGACAGATGATGATTGTGTTCATCGCAGGTCTGCAAGGCATTCCGGCAGAACTGTATGAAGCGGCACGTATGGACGGCGGCAGCAAATGGCAGGTATTCCGTACCGTGACCTGGCCGCTGCTGGCCCCTTCGGCAACGATTGTTGTAGCCTATACGACGATTCAGTCGTTCAAGGCCTTTGACCTCATTTTCACGATGACGGACGGAGGACCGAACTACGCCACTGAAATTTTGACCACATATATTTATCATACGGCCTTCGGCAGCTATTCATTTGGTCTGGCTTCTGCCGGTTCGATGATCTTCCTGGTGCTGCTCGCGTTGTTGACACTGTTACAGTTCAAAGCGCTGCGTGCCGACCGGGTAAGTTATTAACGGATAAATGATTGCTTCTTTTCGTGAAAAATACGAACTAGTTGATGTTAATGTTGATGTTGAATGAAGAGATTCGTTATAAGTGTGAGGTTGAGTGGAAGGAGGGAGATTATATGGTTTTCAAATGGTTCAATCGACTGATTCTGTTTGTGTACGCACTGCTCATTCTTGTGCCGCTGTATTTTGTATTTGTATCTTCGTTCAAAACAAGCAGCAACTTCTTCACCAGTCCATTCAGCTGGCCGGACCCGTTTACATGGGATAATGTGACGGGGCTGTTCCGTAATCAGCCGATGTGGCAATACTTCGGTAACAGTATGGTTGTGACGCTCGGGACGGTTGCGATTGAGCTGCTGCTCAGCAGCATGATTGCTTACGCTATTGTCCGCTGGGGCGGAAGTGTAGGCAAAATTGTGTTTGCGCTGTTTGTGGCAGGTTTGATCGTGCCGTCCCAGGTCAGCATGCTGCCGATCTATTCCCTCACACGTACGCTCGGATGGTCCGACAGCCTGACGGGTCTGATTATTGTGTCGGCTGCCATGCTGATGCCTGTTTCCGTGTTCATGCTGACAGGTTTCATGCGTATGCTGAATTCGGAAATTTTGGAAGCAGGCAGTATGGATGGCGCTAACGAGTGGAGACTCTTCACCCGAATTGCTCTGCCACTGGCGGCACCTTCACTCGCGGCAACAGCGACGTTTCTGCTTGTGATGGTGTGGAATGACCTGCTCATTCCGATGCTTATGCTTACCAGCAAGTCGAAGCTGACTCTGCCACTTGCACTGATGCAATTTCGCGGGGAATACGTGACCAATTATCCGATGATGCTGACCGGTGTTCTTGTGACAGCGATCCCGATGATTGTGCTGTTTCTGCTGCTTCAGCGTTATTTCGTGGCAGGTCTGACCGCAGGTTCACTCAAAGGGTGAGGGACTGAAAGTCATACGGAAAGCGACATGTGCAGATATGGGAGAAATGATGAGTTTGCACCATTCAACCCATTAACATGAACTGAATGTTTTTGCTCAGAGCAACGAGCTACAGGAATGAGTGATGCATTAGTTTCCAGAATGAACTAGAGGTAAGCTAAAAGCGAGTGTACGCATTAAGTGCAACCCGCTTTTAGCTTACCTCTATTATAGTCACTTTTAAAAGTAATGAGTGAGTCGTATTTGAAATTGGAAAGGGAGATCATTAATTCTTGTTATTGTTTGTGAATGTTTGGTCTACTAAATTAATCAATGCTAAATCCAAGTGATTGTAAGTCATCTAAAATCATATTTAATGTATCCGTTTCTTTAGATACTAATAAATCAATAGAGGTCGCTAGATTAGACAAAGCCATATTGTCGAGAGAAACTGAATACTTCAGTATAATATTTCGGTGTATTTGAGCAAGTTGTTCTATCTCTTTATATTTTGAATAAATCTTAGGATTCTTTATATAGTTGTGTTCCATCATATAGTTTATTCTCTCAAGCATACAAGATTTGTGCTCCAATAAAATATGAAAGGGACGTATATCAGCGTTATTTGAATCTGATTTAATTATTTCAATATATCGTTTGAGATAGTCATAGGTTTCAATACCAAATATAGGATTGGAAGGAAGATAACCATTTCCTTGATTAGTATTAATAGAGAGTAAATAATCTTTTATTGAACGTATAACATTGTGAATATTAAATTGTGGAGTAATGTAGTTATTGTAATTGTATAGAATAGTTAGTTTATAATCAGCATGACTATAAGCTTTTCTAAAGTCTTCAAAGTGAACTTGTGTGCTAGCAAAATGGTAACTCTCATTAAAACCTAAAACATTAAATTTTTCATCTTCGTATCCATAAACAAAAATATTATGAGTGAAGGATTTATTTGTTTTCTTATTTGGGATATAGAGCTCATCAACATGAGTATAAACATAACAATCTTTATTGATGCTATTTATAATGTAGTCCACAATGTCGATTTCACTAATTGAGAACTCTGGTTTAGAAGCATAAGCCTCTATACATGGGTAACTGAACAATCGATCGTTTGGAAAGTAAAAATCAACTAGATGGTCATTTTTATACTCAAAGTATTCTGGATTACATATTATTTGGATAAAGTTATTATAGAACCAAGGAAGATAGTCATTGTAATTACCCATTATTGACAACGGATAAGCGTGATGTAAAAAACCGATAACTTTTGGCCGGGAAATAGGAAGTACTCTAATAACCATTGTTTAAATTCTCCTTAGAAATTATTATATGCTGAAAAAAAACACCAATTCACCTAATTCAAATTTCGGTTATAAAGTTATAGTTTTCAATTAGATAAACCCATATTAGTGAATAGAAAATAAGTTCAACTTTGCAAAATTAGTTTCCAATCAAGCAAAATGTAGAGGATAGGATCTAGGGATATTCAATAAAATATATGTTATGGTAATTATTCGCTTTTATTGTTCAAGCATTCGCTAACGTTTTATTATTCGAAACGATTCGAGTTTATTTTAAAATGCTCTCTTTCTTAAGTTATAAATGAAAAATAATGATTTTGCAATTTAAGTGATGGTGCCTAGTTCTCAATATCCAATTGTGTCCCGAGAAAAGAATCTCCTTAGGATACTGAAAGAAATCTTTCCAATGATAACCTCCCTCGTGTTTCAGCAGGTTAGATCAGCGGGCCGGTGTATTTTGCATTGATTTCTGGTTCATTCTGCATAATAATGGTTTAGTGTCAGAATGACTACATAGAGATCAAGGGAGCTATAATCTGATGAGCAAATTGGAAGTATTGCGCAATCCCAAGCAGCGCAAGCTGCTGTTCAGTGCCGGTATGAGCTGGCTGTTTGATGCGATGGAGGTCGGCATGATCTCCTTTATCGTGGCTGCACTCGCGAAGGAGTGGAGTCTTAGTCCCGGACAAGTCGGGGTGCTGACAAGTATCAATTCGATTGGTATGGCGCTCGGTGCCTTGCTGGCAGGTGCACTTGCAGATCGTTTTGGACGAAAAGCGATTCTGATGTGGACGCTGCTCATCTTTACGATTGCAAGCGGTCTGTCTGCACTCGCTACCGGATTTGCGGTCTTGTGTGCCCTGCGTCTGCTTGCAGGTATTGGTCTTGGCGGCGAGCTGCCGGTGGCATCTACGCTGGTATCAGAATCCATGCCTACGGCGGAACGTGGACGTGCGGTTGTTTTATTGGAAAGCTTCTGGGCAGGGGGCTGGATCGTATCGGCGCTCATTGCCAATTTTGTCATTCCAGAGTATGGGTGGAGAATTGCGTTTGCAATCGGTGCACTTCCGGCGTTCTATGCGCTGTATCTGCGCCGTGCCATTCAGGACCCGCCTCGTTACAAAAATCACACGAAATTGCGTAAAATCACGTTCCGCGAAAAGGTTGCCACGGTCTGGTCTGCACCGCATCGCCGAACAACATTAATGCTGTGGATTTTGTGGTTTACCGTTATTTTCTCGTATTATGGCATGTTCTTGTGGCTGCCTTCGGTTGTGATGGCAAAAGGTTTTACGTTGGTGAAAAGCTTCCAGTACGTGCTGATCATGACGATCGCACAGCTGCCAGGTTATTTTACTGCTGCGTATTTCATTGAACGTTTTGGCCGCAAATTTGTGCTTGTTGTGTACCTGACGCTGACCGCAATTAGTGCGATCGCCTTTGGACTGGCTACAACGGAAGCGACGATTTTGGCCGCCGGAATCTGCTTGTCGTTCTTCAATCTGGGCGCGTGGGGCGGACTGTACGCGTACAGTCCAGAGTTATATCCCACTTCAGTGCGTTCCACAGGCGTTGGTCTGGCTACATCGGTAGGCCGAATTGGGGGCGTGCTCGCACCATTTATGGTAGGTATGCTCGTGCAGCGGGAGGTTCCGATCAGCCTGATTTTCACCATTTTCTTCGTAACAATCCTTATTGGAGCAGCTGCCGTGCTGTTCTGGGGCCGGGAAACGAAAGGACAGGAACTCGCCGAGTCATAGTCAGAAAATGGTAGCGCAACTTTTGTGCGGGTCTGTTTGCCTACGGAAATGGCGGCTGGACAAGCGGTACAAGGTTGATACAAGAAGAGGTGTGACCCTGATATGACCATGGGCTCATGCCTCTTTTTGATATGTGCAGGACTCATTTTTTCATGCTCCATCGGTCCGATAGACTTGATATTTTCGATATCCTATAATGACACTCGGGATGTCCAACCGAGAGAATTCAGGGGGAAGAAGGTTATCTGGATTCAGAAAAATGGAGGGTAAATAAGATGATGAAGAACAAATTTACGATGAATCAGATGTCTGAAATGAATGCTGAAAATATGATAAATCAAAAGCGTAGAATGAAAGAAGAGCTTATGACGAATGAGCAGCATGGCTTGTATGAAGTGATGCGTATAAGTGAGGGTGCCGGGATGCATGTAGTGTATGGCTACAATGACAACGATAGGATGAGTGAGATAAACGGAAAGGTTGATGTGATTGATCTTACTCCGGTAAAAGAGATGAAAGAAGCACAACAGACAACGGTGATGACAAGTTATATCCTTAGCTCTGATGAGGAAGCTGGATTAAGTTTGGAGAAGAGCAGGCTTGACCTGCACAATTTGCACACAGCCATAGATCATATGGAGCCTATCACAGTGAGTCGTAAAGTCACCCATCGCAGGGGGAGAAAGACTGGCAAAAGAGCAGGTCGAGTCAGCATGCTTCTTGGTGCCTGCGCAATGACCCTTGGACTTACCGTTGCCGCACCTTCGGCTGGAGCACAGAAGCTGGAGCAGGGAATTCGCAGTGAGCACGTGGTACAATTGCAGGAGCAATTGAGTGAGCTGGGGTATTTTGACGCTGGTGTGACCGGTTATTATGGTACGATTACCAAGAGCGCGGTTCGCAAGTTCCAGCAAGCGCAGGGACTGAACGCCGATGGTATAGCAGGGCCGGTTACTTTGGAGAGGCTGAACAAAAAGGTCAAAGCCGAAGGAGAAACGCTGCGTCAATTGGCGAAGCTGATCCATGGGGAAGCGCGCGGTGAATCTTTTGAAGGACAGGTTGCTGTAGGAGCAGTTGTCTTAAACCGGGTACAATCGGGAGAATTCCCGTCTTCCATCTCGGAAGTCATTTTCCAGAAAGGCCAGTTCACAGCGGTGGACGACGGTCAGTTTAATCTGAAGCCAACTGCGACCTCGTTCAAGGCTGCACGCCAAGCGCTTAATGGCGTTGATCCAACCAATGGTGCGCTGTACTATTACAATCCGAAAATTGCCACGTCCGAGTGGAGCAAGAGTAGGCCGACATTGCTGACGATTGGGCAGCATGATTTTACGAGATAGGTTTAGTTAAAGAAATATTTAAAACTGCAAAAAATTTGAATCTCATAAGTGAATTGGTGGATTCACTTATGAGATCAATGGAGTATTTTAATGGAGAGATATCCCTTATGCAATGGAAAAGTATTATTGCTATGTGGATAAACTTATATTACATAATCTTGACATTTTCGAATACGTAATGTATCGGCACTACTTTTTCGTATCGGGTTTGTTCTTAAATGAACTTGCTTTAGTTTGTAAAGTTTTTAGATATCCATTCAACTGCTGATTCTATTTACTTACTAAAAATAAATAATGATCTGAATAATGCAGAGTTAAAAAGTTGTAAATCCCGTTGTTTTCATTTTTTACTTTATTTTCACAGTAATTAATTGTATATTTTATATCATAAGCATTGACAGAAATGGAGACAAGAAATAAAAGAAATGGTTAGGTTGTAGAAGACATAGCTGTCTAAGCATTTATTTTATCTTCCACCAATAGAGGTTCAAAATCATGGATAAAACAAATATCGCCTATTAATTACCTGTAATAACTCATATTCCTTTATTTGTTAATTGAGATGCTATATTAAGCGTAGAGAAACAAAATTATATACCATGGTTTTTTCAAAATCACGTTCAACTAGTCGTTTCAAAATGCCTTTAAAAATTTCTATTCTGAAGAAGAGTGGTTTAAAGGAGTACAAATATTGGAGGTTAGCAGCACCCAACATGGTTTTGAAATAAGTACTTTGATAAAGCATATGAGTGATTACATTCATATGGATAATTCCTCATTAGATTATAGTCTTAATGAAAGCCTAATTCAGACACTGATTACTGAGGGGGGATACTTTACTGAGCGAAAATTTAAAACATAGTCCTTTGGAATCTACAATATTAAGATCTGCACATTTGCTTTGTGAACACAAGAGTGCAATGTTAAAATGAATAAATTTCTTGAATCACCAAGGTTATATTTCAAGTGCAGGCAACTATATTGAATTATTTATAGATATAGAAAAACAAATGCTGATTGTTAGAAATATTATTCTAAGACTGAGAATCTTCCTAAAAAATCTTCAGATACGTTAAAAAGATAATTAAGCTCTTAACTGAGATTGGAAGAGATGAACAAAAAGCCATAGAAGCTTTAATCAAAGACATAGAAAAAAATAGACGACAAATCCACGAACCCTGAGATTAATGTCAAGCATTTTGTTTGGATTTTAAGTAAGAGCGATGAATAGTGCATAGGTTCTCAATCTGGTTGTGGGCATTGCCTAATAAAGTCATTGGAGTTGGCCTTCAGTTTCTGGGTTGCTCATTAACGTTCCCTGTACATTAATTTAAATAAAAAAGAAAAAAATCAAGGAAATAATATGTGCTAGTATTGTTATATGAATATCGGTGTTATATAATGGAAAAAATAATTCATTATATTGGATTTTTTAGAATAAAAGATATTTTTTTTAATTTAATGAGATCAATAGTATAGGATTCCAAATAAAATTTAGTTATTTTCTTGTTATTATCTCCTTTTTTAAAATCCTAAAATACATGCTAAGGGTATTTTGGAATAAGTGTTGTCATCGTAGGCGTTACAAAAGTGATCTTATTTTGAAATGATGGTGTGGTGAAAAATGGGATGAAAACAAAAATAAATAGAGTTGTTAAACCTGTCCTTACTCAATCGGATAACAAGTTTAATAGAGGTGTGAGTGAATGTTTGTATGAACGTATGGCAAGCTATGATACTCCGGGAGTTAGTATAGCATTAATTGATGATTTTGAAATTAAATGGGCATGTGGTTACGGTGTCAAACAATTTGGAATAAATGATCTGGTTACCGATACGACGCGCTTTCAAGCAGGATCGATTAGTAAACCAGTATTTGCTTTAGCAGTCATGCTATTGGATCAAGCAGGGGAAATTGATATTGATAGAAATGTAAACGATTACTTAAATGTATGGAAAATGAAATCCAACAATGGTTGGCAGCCAAGAGTCACACTTAGACAGCTGCTTAGTCATTCAGCAGGTGTTACAGTCAGCTCATTTCCTGGCTATCTAAAAAATGAAAAGATACCCTCAACAATAGAAATTCTAATGGGATTAGAACCATCAGTTACAGAATCTGTAAAAGTTGACTATCTGCCAGGAGGACATTTTAGATATTCAGGGGGAGGGTATACAATAGCTCAGCTTGTGATTGAAGAGTTAATGGAGAAATCTTTCCCTGAAATAATGAAAGAGCTAGTCTTAGGACCTTTTGGAATGAACAACAGTACTTTTGAACAAATTCTTCCTCAAGCTACTGCGGAAGAGGTGTCAAGCGGTCATTTCAAAAAGAAGCAAACAATTAAAGGTGGTTATCATATTTATCCTGAAATGGCAGCAGCGGGACTTTGGACAACGCCTACTGATCTTGCTAGTCTGGGAGTTGCTTTACAGAGTGTGTTGAGTTCAAAATCCTGTGGTCCTTTGGAGCGGAATACAATATTGCGAATGTTAGAACCGCAGACAAATCCGCGTATGGGGATAGGGTTTTATCTAGAGGGAAGAGGAAAAGATTTGCGATTCACCCATAATGGATGTAATGAAGGGTTTACATCTAGATTGACTTTATACAAAAATCATGGCAAGGGTGCTGTGATTATGGTTAACGCTAATGAAGATGGGAAACTAATATTTGAAATTGAAAAGGAACTAGCTAGAGAGTACAATTGGCCAGGATATTTTCCTCGTGAAATATCAAAGGGAATTTCAATAGATAGTCACTTAGAACGGATTACTGGTAGGTACATTGTTAGGAAGAATGTAGAAACAATGATTCAGATAAACAATAATCAGCTAGAATTAGTATTTGATCATCAACCCCCTCTAATCTTGATTCCAGAAACCAAAAATAAGTTTAGGATTTCTGAAATTAAATCTGTGGTTTATGTTGAAAATGATAAACAGGGGGAAGTTGTTGGATTAAGCATTCATGAAGGTGATAATAAAATATTCGCAAGAAAAAGTAAGTTTTGAAGGGATTTTGTGATTAAATATAATTTTTGGAGGAATAATGGCTACATTTAAAGAATATGGAACGTTTTTGGGGGATTACTTAAAGCCACATAAAAAGAAAGCGTTATCCCTGGGGGGGCTGATGCTAGCAGGCACAGCGTTATCACTTGTTAATCCTCAAATACTCAAGAATTTCATTGATAAGGCTCAAGACGGCAGCGATATAAATTTGTTGCTATGGCTCGGGATTGCATTTGTTGTTATAGCCATCTGTGGTCAAGGGTTATCTTTACTCCAGGTATATTTAGGACAAATGATTGGTTGGAGTACGACGAATGATCTAAGAAAAGATCTTCTCAATCATAGTTTGCATCTTGATATGTCATTTCATACTAAACGTACTTCTGGAGAAATGATTGAAAGAATTGATGGTGACTGTAGAAATTTATTTTCATTCTTCTCAGGTGTAATCTTTCAAATGATTAACAGTCTCTTATTGTTGTTAGGGATTATTCTTGTTTTATTTTTTGAGGATTGGAAATTGGGAGTTGTTTTATCGATCTTCTCTCTTTGTACTGTACTCGCATTAATGCGTGTGCACGGAATTGCTGTACCATCAGCAAAGAAGGCACTTGAAGCTAATACGGATTTAATGGGCTTTTTAGAAGAACGTTTTTCTGGTCTGAGGGATATCACTAAAAATGGTGGCTCTTCATATTTTCTTAAGAGATTTTTCCAGTTTCAATATGCTCTATTTCGTGCTTCCCAAAGGGCATGGGTAATAAGTAGACTAAGCACTTGGTCCGTTACTATTATTCTTTTTGCGATAGCCAATGTTGTTATCCTTTCTTTAAGCGTATCATTCTATTCTGCAGGTTCAATCACTATAGGGACAATATATTTGGTAGTATTTTATACAAATATGTTAGTTGAGCCTCTACAGAATATAGCTAATAATTTACAGGAGTTTCAAAATTTTAACGCTAGTATTCAACGTATTAATGAACTTAAGCGAACGCAAAATGCTATAACCGATATGGGTAATCAGTATCTTACTTCTGGACCAAAAGAAGTAACATTTAATCATGTGAGTTTCTCCTATGGACAAGGAAAAATTGTATTAAATGATATTAACTTTAAGCTGGGCAAAGGAATAACTTTAGGTGTACTAGGGAGAACAGGTAGTGGCAAGTCAACGCTAATTAGACTTCTATCGAGAATCTATGATCCTTCTACAGGAACGATTGCTGTGGATGGTGTCAACCTTAGAGATATTCCACTTGCACATTTAACAGAGAAAATTGGAGTTGTAACACAAGAAACTTACTTGTATCAAGGTAATATACGAGATAATTTGACGTTTTTTAACTCTTCAATCACCGATGAAGATATCTTTACAGCTATTAGAAGCTTAGGAATTGAGGATTGGTTCAATCGATTTCCCAAAGGATTAGATACTCTTATACAGTCGGGTGGAGGAGGCATGTCCTCTGGTGAAGCTCAATTGATTGCTTTAATACGATTATTTTTAAAAAAACCAGACATCATTATTCTTGATGAGTATTCTTCTAAATTAGACGTAATTACTGAGAGTTGGTTACAACAGGCAGTTATAAATCTGATGACTAACCGGACAGGGATCATTATTGCTCACAGATTATCAACAGTAAATTGGGTGAACGAAATTATGATTCTAGAGAACGGTTCAATCGTTGAACACGAAAAAAGAGAGGACTTAGAGTCTAGACTAGATTCGAGATACATGGAGCTCCTGAAAACAGGACTGGAGGTACAACCGAATTGAACATAAATCGATTTATTCTAAGACTTGTTTCTTTTCGTAAGTGGGTATTTGTGTTGAATTTGTTGGCTTTTATCTTGTTTTCCACGCTAACTTTAGGAACAGGGTACATTGTATCGCGAATATTCCAAAATCTTACTGGTGATATAAATTATTTTGGTATTAACGTACTCTTGGCTCTTATACTGGGGATTGCCATTGGACGAATCATACTTAATGTGGTTTGCGTATACTCCTGGGCAATTCTGAATTTTGCATATTTAGCATTAATAAGAAGCAATTTGTTAAAGCGGATGACAAATCAAAAAAAATCAAAATTATCTTCTAAATCATCTGGTGAGTTGTTAAATGTTTTTCGTGACGATGCAAACGCAGTAATTGATTACTTGGAATACTGGGTCGATGGAAGTGCTGCATTTGTTTATACATTAGTAGCTTTAACTGTAATGTTTACAATTGATCCAATGATAACAATGGTAATCATCATACCCATTACTATAATTTTAGTTTTAGTTAAATATTATAACAAGAAAGTAGAGAGACTCTATTCCGAATCACGAGAGGCTACAGGTGCAGTAACTGGATTTATTGGAGAGGCTTTTAGTACTGTGCATGCGGTGAAAGTAGCATCGGCTGAAAAAAATATTGTTGATCATTTTGTTAAGTTGAATGAGGAGAGAAAACGTATATCTATTAAAAGTACGATGCTTCAATCACTTATCCGGACTGCAAATACTAATGTTTCTGACATAGCTATTGGAGTAATTTTAATGTTGGTAGCTAGTTCTTTAAGAAATGGTACATTTTCAGTTGCAGATTTCGTACTGTTTACAACCTACCTTGTTCAAGTTTCGGGCTCAATTTCGGAGATGGGAGGATTTGCAGCAATAAAAAAGTCAGCTGAAGCCTCATTAAAAAGAATGAATCAAGTCATTCCAGATCATCATCCTGGAGAACTGATTGAGTATGGCGATGTCTTTATGTCTGGCTCTTTGCCCCCAGTAGTAGAATTGGACAAAAAGCAAGAGGACATATTGGAAACTGTTGAAATTAATGAACTCAATTTCCAATACCCCAATTCAACTAACGGAATCAAAAATATTAATCTCACGTTAAAACGCGGTTCATTAACCGTTGTGACAGGTCAAATTGGTTCAGGAAAATCTACTCTACTTCAAGTCGTACTAGGTTTACTTCGTAAGGATTCTGGCGAGATTAAGTGGAATAATAGTGTTATTGATGATCCTAATACATTTTTTATTCCGCCCAGATGCGCTTACACACCTCAGGTTCCTAACTTGTTTAGTGAAACCATCAGGGATAATATCTTGCTTGGTCAAACTGTTGAAGATGAAAAATTGCAAGACGTGCTGAGACTTGCTGTCCTGGAAAAGGATATTGATAATTTGGAGAATGGAATAAATACGGTTATTGGGGCTCGAGGGGCTAAATTGTCAGGAGGACAGATTCAAAGGGTTTCTATTGCGAGAATGCTCATGACAAATTCAGAATTGTATATTTTCGATGACATCTCTAGTGCTCTAGATCTGGAAACAGAGCAAACATTGTGGTCCAGACTATTTGATGAAAGTGATTCCACATGTCTTGCTGTATCACATAGAAAACCAACCCTCCAACGTGCTGACCAGATTATCGTATTAAAAGAAGGGGAAATTTCAGCAATAGGTAAACTAGAAGACCTCTTACACTCGAGTGAGGAGTTAAAACATATATGGTTTAAGGATCACAATACAACAAATGAAATGAAAATTAAAGAAGTAGGTGAGTCAGATTAAATCGGGATATTATTTGTCATTGTATACTCATTGTCAGCCTCTAGCACATATAAAAAGAATTAATTTGAGACATGATCATAATATTGCACTATGGAAACTAAATGATAATAGGGTTGAACTAGTTCACTATTGGGAAATTGAAAGACTTTCCGGAATGAAGCATCATTGGTTATCTCTTTACAATGAAGAGCAAGCACATAAAATCATCAATAATCTACTAAAAACATACGGTCTATCGATGAATGATATTATTCATATATGGGGTACACCGATGCTTGAAAATGATGATTCTTATGATTCAACGGGGTTATATCCAGAGTTACCCCTTCACAGTATGATGCATTTATTCTCAAGTCTTCTAATGGAAACGGATATATTTTATCAATCTAATATGATTTCTCTTGCTTTAGATGCTGGTCCTGATAATATCACCGATCCTTTGGCTCGGGATAAAAAATTTTATGCTGGAGCAGTTAGTTTGTTAGGTAAACCACATATTTTTAGTATTTCTTCACCAGCAATCTTTTGGAAGATTGCGAGTGAGCGATATGGGATGGAAGAAGGATCACTCATGGCTCTGGGGAGTGCCAGTAACAGTGAATATTATGAAGCAATAACTAAAGCTCCGAGAATAATGTCCGGTGAGGATATTAATGCTGCTATTGATTGGATAACAGGTCTTGCAGAAATGATAGAGAGTTTAACTACTGATGATGTTGGTGGAAAATTCAGTGGTTATGATGAGCGATTTTCGCGAGCTGAAAACCAGATTAGTATGTTAGTGAAAATTTTACAGAATCAATCTGAATTGATGATCAATGAAATAATCGATCAAATTATAGAAAAATATGATTTAGATCCGAAAGAAACATATTTGTCTTTGTCCGGAGGATATGCACTTAACTGTCCCTCTAACACTAGTGTTATGAATAAATACAAATTCAAAGGTTTTATTGCTCCCCCATGTGTGAATGATTCAGGGATATCATTGGGAATGGGCCTATATGCTTTTTTTAATAAATTAGGAAAAATCAATTTTTCTCTCGGTCATGCTTATTATGGAGATAAATGCACTAACGAAGAATCCGTTTTTGATGAGTACTCACACTATATTGATAGTATAACTATAATGGATCCGAGAGAAGCCGCAGAAGATATTATTAACCATCCAATTTTATGGTTCAATGGTAGGGCCGAAATAGGGCCTCGCGCATTGGGGAACAGAAGTATATTGGCTGACCCGAGGCGAATTGAACATAAAGATAAACTAAATGAAATTAAACAAAGACAGTGGTGGAGACCGGTTGCACCAATTGTAATGAAGGAACGAGTATCGGAGTGGTTTGAAACAGACTATACTTCACCATTTATGCTCCATGCCTTTAAACTTATTGAAGATAGGAAGGTTCAGGTCCCTGGAATATTACACCTTGATGGGTCTTCTCGAGTGCAGACACTCGATCGATCTCATAACTCTTTGTTATATAATGTGCTCGAACAATTTAATGAAATTACTGATGTACCTATCATTTGCAATACTTCTTTAAACGACCGAGGAGAGCCGATTTGCAATACCATTCAAGAGGCTTTGAATTTTGCTTTAAGGAAAAAAATGGGCGTTGCATACGTTAACGGCAAAAGAATCGTTTTGAAAAACTTTGATGAGTATGGAAACAATAAGCCTTTACCTAGGCTGGAATTCATATGTGAACCACTTTCAGTTTTAGATCTTGAGAACGCTAACAGGGAGATAAACCCATTTAATTTGACTGAGAAAGAGCTGTCTATTTATTTTAATTATCCGATATTTCAGGAATATGATTTAAATGTTGAAAAGGAAGTACTTGCTTTTCTTAAAATCATTAAATATTACGAGAAAAATAAGACCATTATGTATTAATAATAATTTGTTTTGTATTGTCAAGGAGGTAAGATTATGTCTTTATTGCTTAAAACTTATCATCGAGATTTGTCACATTCGTATACGTTGGGTGTCTTCCCAACAATTGAATTAATTAAGCATAAGCCACAGATGGTTAAGAAGGTTATATTGCATTCCAAAGGTTCCGGAAATGCAGGAGTTGAAAAATTGAATGATATTTGTGGGAGATTAGGGATACCTATTGTTATTAACGATAAATTAACTTTGAAATTGAGTAAAAAGGAAGATTGTTTTGCTGTTGGTGTATTCCAAAAATATACCTCACAGTGTTTAAAAGGTCAAAACCATGTGATCTTAGATCATCCAAGTGATATGGGGAATTTAGGAACTATTATACGCACAGTTTTAGGTTTTGGAATAACTAATCTAGGAATAATTAAACCTTCTGTTGATATCTTCAACCCCAAAGTAATTCGAGCGTCAATGGGGGCAATATTTCGAATGAATATTGAATATTATGATGATTTTGATCAATATAGAAGTTCACACGAAAATAGTGTGTATCTCTTTGCTTTGAATAAATCTGCAACAAAATTGACGAATATAAACTGTTACCAAAATTCGCCATATACTCTTGTTTTTGGCAATGAAGGTTCAGGGCTTGGAGAAGAATATGAAAATAAAGGGGAGTATGTGATTATTCCTCATACTGATAGTATTGATTCTCTTAATTTGTCAGTAGCGGTTGGTATTTCAGCACAATATTTCACTAAAGATCTATTTTCTGCAGGATAAATTTAATGTGCTTTTCACAGAAACTGCGATTGTGGTTTGTTATGCATCGGCCAACCAGAGATATTATGTAGTGGAAAGGATTTTATTTATGGAAGAGACAGTATTCTATCCTTTAACCCATGCTCAAAAAAGAATATGGTATACAGAAGTGATCCATCCAAACTCTTCTATCAATAATATAGGGGGACCTATAACATTTAATGGAATGATGGATGTGGAAAAAATCAATCTTGCAATAAATGGATTCATTAAAAATAATGATGCACTTCGTATAAGAATTGTGGATCTGGACGGTGAAGTTCAACAATACTTTGCACAATATGTATTTCATCAATTTGATTATTTTGATTTTAGCGATCAGGATTCTCCAAAAGAAGCTTTTAATCAATGGGTGCAAAAAGAAATGAGTGTACCTTTTGCAATACTAAATTCACAACTATACTATTTTGCTATATATAAAATAAATGAAAATAGTTATGGGTACTTAGCAAAGTTTAACCATATCATTGCTGACGGATGGTCGATTCAATTAATGAGTCAACAAATTATTCTTGGATACAAGCGAATTATTTCTGGAGAAACCACTAATGAGGAAGAAATATTTTCGTATTCAACGTACATCAATGAGGAATTGAAGTATGTAAAATCGAAACGATTCGCTAAGGATAAGGAGTATTGGATTCAGCGGTTTACCCCGCTTCCTGAACTTCCAAAATCAAGTTTGTATTTTTCAGGCGGCAATAGAATATCTTGTCAATTAGATACAAAACTTTTTCGGCAGATAAAAGGATATGTGCAAGAGATAGGTAGTTCAACGAATGCTTTTTTCGTGACCGCATTAAAGATATATCTCTATCTAAAAACAGATAATACTGATTCTGTTATTGGGATTCCTGTTGCAAACAGAGGCGGGAAGGACCTGAAATGTACGGTTGGAATGTTTACGAGTACAATTCCTTTGCTTAGCCAAATTAATACAGATAAGACCTATTCAGAGTTGATTATTCAAACACAAATTGATATTAGTAAGGATTTTTTTCATCAAAAATATCCATATGATTTATTAATTCGTGATCTTGAAGTCACTCAAAAATCAAATGCTGGTCTTTTTGATATATCTGTTAATTATTATAATACGAAACTTGTAGATGAATATAACGGATACAAAATAGAAAACGAAGAAATTTATAGCGGTGAACAATTAAATTCACTTGATATAATTATTAAGGAATGGTCAGATACATTTGATCTGTTATTCGACTATAAAACTGGTAATTACTCGGATAACGATATTAAAAAGTTGGTAGAGGAATTGACACTCGTTATAAAAGAGATGGTTTGTTTTCCAAACAATAGAATTACTAAATCTAAAGATTCCAGAGGAGAAATCAATCCTTTAAATAACACTATATTCGACTTGTTTGAGGAACAAGTTTTAAAAACTCCAGATCGTACTGCAATTACTTTCGGTTTAGAAGAGGTATCGTATAGTGAATTAAACCGAAGGACAAATAGTTTAGCAAATTATTTGGTTAAAATCGGAATTCGTAAAGGGAATGTGCTTGGAATTAGAGCCAGTCATGGTATCGACGCTATCATCTGTATAATGGCTGCAATTAAAGCAGGGTTTGTATATGTTCCTATAGATGTTAACTATCCCGTTGAAAGAGTTCAGTATATCTTAGACAATTCTAATGCGGTAGCATTACTTACAAACTCACCTGGACAAATCGGGGATATAGAAATACCTATTATAAATGTCAAGATACTTAATTTAAATGTTGATGATAGCTCTTTTACTACGAATAAAATTGACTTAGATGACCTTGTGTATATCATGTACACTTCAGGGTCCACAGGAAATCCTAAAGGAGCTATGATCCAACATCGAGGTCTGGTGAATTATATTACATGGGCTAAAAAAGTTTATGTAGGAGACAGTGAGACCGAGATTTTCCCGCTTTATTCATCTCTAGCGTTTGATCTCACTGTGACTTCGATTTTCACGCCATTGATCTCAGGAAACAAAATTCATGTGTATGCTAATCAATCAGATGAACAAATCTTAAACAAAATTTTGCAAGAGAATATTGCAACTATAATTAAATTGACTCCTTCCCATCTGAAGCTCATATCTGAAGCTAGTTATGGGAGGGGGGCCGTGAAGAAGTTTATTGTTGGAGGCGAAGATTTAAAAGTAGAACTAGCTAAAAGAATACATGATAATTATGAAGGGAAAATTGAGATATTCAATGAATATGGGCCAACAGAGACTGTCGTTGGATGCATGATTCATAAATATGAACCGAATAAAGACATCGGTGTTTCTGTTCCAATCGGCATTCCTGCTGATAATGTACAGATATATTTATTAAATGAGAGTTTACAACCAGTTGATATTCATTCTGAGGGTGAAATATACATTGCTGGATTGGGTGTAGGACTTGGTTATGTTAATCGACCAGATTTAACCAATGAGAGATTTGTAAATAATCCATTTACTAATAATACTAAAATGTACAAAACGGGTGACATCGCTCGATTTATCCATAATGGAAAACTAATAGAGTATATAGGTAGAACTGATCAGCAAGTCAAGATCAATGGTTATCGAATAGAGTTAGGAGAAATTGAAAGTGCGATTTCTTTAGTGGAAGGTGTCCGAGACGTTTTGGTCACATCCTTTAAGACAGATTTTGAATTTAGTTCTTTGTGTGCATTCATAGATACTGACAAAGAAATATCTAACTTGAAAGAGTTATTGAGTAAATCTTTACCAGCATATATGGTTCCAGAAAAGTATGTATATCTTGATGGATTTCCACGCACCACTAATGGTAAAAAAGATCAAAATAAAATGATAAGACTCATTAAGTTTAAAGATCAACGTTCTAGTTCTCATAGAACTGAAGATAACAAGCTAAATCTATTGATGGAAGTTTTAGGAGAAGTACTCCATCAGGATGAAATAAACCTAAACGATAATTTTTACAATTTGGGTGGGGACTCAATAAAAGCAATTAGCGTGTCATCGAGATTATTGGATAAAGGTGTAACACTTTCTGTGAAAGACATCCTTTTAAATCCTGTATTAGGAAAAATGGCAGTTTTCATGCAAGAAATTAATGGAAGTCAACGTAAGTATGTCAAAGCTGAGGGGTACATTGAAACGACTCCAATCATTTCATGGTTCTTATCTAGAAATTTAAAGAACCCAAGTTTTTATAATCAAACCTTGATTTTAAATTTTAAACAGAGAGTAAGCCGTGATCTGCTTGAGCAAGTTTGGGTCTCACTTATGGAACGACACGAGATACTAAAGTGTAGATATGATCCAGTTGTCAGAAAACTTTATTATGATAATTCAGAAAAAAAAGAATATTTTTTAAGAGAAGTTGATTTACCTATTTCTTCAGAGAAACAGGATATTGAGTTAATTTTGGATAATTTGTGCCAGGAAATGGCTGAAAGTATTGATATTGTTAATGGTTCTTTATTTGATATCGCACTTGTCGATATCGGGAATAGGGATATGAGATTATTACTTACAATTCATCATCTGATTATTGATGGGGTTTCCTGGAGAATCTTATTGGAACATATGGATCATCTTTTAGCTGAAGCGGAACTTGGGGAACTATATCCTGAAATAAGATTCAGCTCATATCAAGAATATGCACTTTTGAAGGCAAGAAAAGAAGAAAGCAATAAAATTGAATTCTTTGAGAAAAATAACAATCAAATCTGTCCTATTCCTGAATATGATATGAGCGACGATACTTACGGAAATAGTATAACAATTACTTCGAAGTTGACTAGGGAAGAGACTAGCAGATTGCTACAAGTTTCAAATCTAGGTTATAGAACCTCGGTTGAGGAAACCTTGCTCATTTGCTTATCACTTTGTGGATATGTGCAATTTAAAACTTCTAGATTAAATGTCAATGTTGAGGGACATGGACGAGACTTTTCTATTGAGGGAATGGATATTGGGGATACAATCGGTTGGTTTACTTCTATAAAAGCAATAGAGTTAAATGTAGAAAAAGCCGATATTTATTCAAATATTACTCCTCTAAAAGAACAAATCAGGACACAGCTACGCAAATCTGAATTCTCATTTAACTCCAAGGCCATTACTTTTAACTATATGGGAGATATTAATTATCGTTATAAGTATTTTGAATTAGGTAATACGATGACACATATTCATACTGATCCTCGTAACAAACTAACTTCTATGATAGAAATCAACAGCATGATTATTAGGGATGAGCTAATGATAAGCTTAACGTTCAGTCCAGGGAGAGATAATGATAAACGGATGGAAAAATTCATGAATTATTATGTCACTTGCATTCAACAATTTATACAACACTGTGAGCTACAAACCGAGATCATTTTTAGTCCATCTGATTTTGATATGGTCAGTTTATCTCAAAAAGAGCTAGATTCTCTATTTATAAAAGGATGCTGATGATGAATAAGAACTTTGATGATACGGTAGTACCTTTTAATGATTGTTTCTATTTTTCTTGTTTTTATAGTTCTCTATTCCCTGTCTTAAAATACTTTAATAAAAGCATTTTCCCTTTTATGGTACAAGGTATACCCAAATACAAACAAAATGATAAAATGGGTAATTTTGGTCTATATACGGAATATGTATTCAACGAAAATGTCATTGAAACGATGAAAAAAACAGGTTTACAATTTGACACATGGGTCACATCAAAAGGCGTTGTCCAAGATGTTATTGAATCATTAATAAAGGAAAAGTTAGTTATTGTATCTGTCGACTGCTACTACCTATCATTTCGTTCGGACTTTTATCAGAAGGAACATTGGCGGCATTTCTTATTGATCACTAGTTATGACAGTCGATCTGGTTGTTTTAATGTTATTGATCAAGAAACTACAGATTCGGATTATACTTGGCATCAGTTACCTGAAAAAGATCTTGAATTCGCCTACAATGGATTTATTTCCAAATTCAAGGATGACGGTGAGGTGACATTAACCAGCATTGGTGAGAATGGAAGAAAAATTAAAACTAATGAGGATTTTGAAAGTTATGCTTCTCAGTATACAACAAATGTGAAAAAAATGATTTTGGAACTACTTGAGGGAAATCAAGCAATCAATCATTTTATGGATCAATATAGCACAATCATGGAAAATGAATCAGAGTTAAAGCAAAATTCTGAAGTTATTCTTAATGGATTTAACGATATTATCAAAGTGAAGAAAACACAAAAATATCTCCTCGATCATTTGTTTTTTCATCATTCTGAATTGACTCAAAGCATTCAAAGAACAGTTGAAAATTGGAATTTTGTACGTATAGTTCTAGCAAAATATCATTACTCAGGAGTTTATAAGGAAAAATCTTTGATGAAAACTGCAAAAATTCTTCGAGAAATTCAATTGGAGGAAAATAAATTTCTTCAATTACTGCTTGGTGTTGAATGTGAGGAAGTGATACAAGGATTTTTAAATAAGAAAGGGGAAAAAAAATGTTAGCAATAAATGGGGGATCTCCAGTCAGAACGCGTGAATGGGCTCCGGATTATATCAGTACAGAACAGATTGGTTTGGAAGAAAAAGAAAGAGTTCTTCATGTACTAGAGAAGCGTAGACTCTTTCGTTGGGAGTCAGATCAAATAAAAGATTCTGAGACGGCGCAACTTGAAGAATTTTATTCAAGAAATTTAAATGTGAAGCATGCGCTTGCAGTAAATTCTGGATCATCTGCACTTGTTACTGCTTTAGTTGCATTGGGAATTGGTCCTGGTGATGAAGTAATTGTTCCTTCGTATACGTTTATTGCTACGGCCTCTGCAGTACTTATCGCTGGAGCTGTACCAGTTATTGTGAATGTTGATGATACCTTAACTTTATGCCCAAAATCAGTAGAGAACGCAATTACAAAATATACAAAAGCTGTAATACCAGTTCATATGAGAGGTATCCCTTCTCAAATGGATATCATTATTTCAATAGCTAATCGATATAACCTGAAAGTTATAGAAGATGTGGCTCAGGCAAATGGTGGATCCTTTTTTGGTGAAAAATTAGGTTCAATTGGAGATGTTGGTTGTTTCAGTTTTCAGCAAAGCAAGCTTATCACAAGTGGTGAAGGAGGAATGTTGGTAACTAATGATGATCATGTATATGAAAGAGCGTGTACCTACCATGATGGAGGGCTAGGCTTTAGGAAAACGAGCGCATCCCTCTCTAAAATTTCGTTTCCAGCAGCGAATTTCAGAATGAGTGAATTAAATGCGGCAATAGGACTGGCTCAATCAGAAAGAATAAACGAACTTATTGTAACGCTTCAAGGAATCAAGACAAGAATAATAGATGGTATTAGAGACCTTGATTTCATCACTATGCATAGGGTTCCTGATCCTAAAGGTGAGATATCAACAAATTTAATTTTTTATGCGAATAACTCTTCGTTAGCTCTAAAATTTTCAAACTGCTTACTTCATGAAGGTATACCCAATGGAGTGCTTCGAAATAGAGGATTTGCTGATCAACATATATATACAAATTGGGATTACATAATTAAAAAGAGGGGGATTTCGAGTGTTTGGAACCCATGGAGTAAAGAAACATACAAAGGAAATGTAGAGTACTCACTGGACATGTGTAAAGAAACTCTTAGCTTTTTATCTCGTGCCATTACTATCCCTTTACACCCTAGTCTTAGTGAGGCAGATTGCAATGATGCGATTGAAGCAATAAGAAAGGTTGCGGCTTCTTTTAATTGATTGATGGGCTGGGAGGTTAAAATAGGTTTTTATAAAAGGTAAACGATTCTTCCTAAAAATATTTTCAAAATAAAACGAAGCTTTAATAGCTAAGTTTGGAATGTTTTGAATGTGCTAAAGGAGATAGATTAATGCTCAAACTACCTAATGGGATGGAATTAGTGAACCCAATTAATACTCAACAAGCTATTCGGCTGTATAAAGAAATATTTGATGGAAAAGTTTACCTGAGGAATGGAATAAAGTTACATGATGGTTGCTGTGTTTTGGATGTAGGTGCAAATATCGGGATGTTTACTCTGTTTTTAAATACAATCTGCACTAATAGTACTACGTATTGTTTTGAGCCGATTCTTCCTATATTTAAGGCTCTTGAATCGAATTTGAAACATAATAATATTAATGCGAACTATTACAACGTTGGGCTTTCAAATCAAAGTGGAGAAGCGAATTTTATCTATTACAAGCAATTTCCAGGTATTTCAGGTCAATTCGTAGATCCTATAAAGAATCTCAATGAAGCTAAAAATAATGTGCAAAATATCCTAAATGAAAATCAGAAAAGGTCTGCTGCCATAGAGAGCAAAATTAATCAGTATGTTGATCAATTTTATAAGTACGAAAATGTTACATGTAGATTAAGGACCTTATCTGAAATAATAAAAGAAAATCGAATCAGCAAAATTGATCTTTTAAAAATTGATGCCGAGAGTAGCGAATACTTGATTTTGGAAGGGATAAAAAAAACGGATTGGCTCAAAATTGAGCAAATCATTATAGAAGTGCATAATGAAGAACTACTGGATAAGATCAGTTCACTTCTTATAGGGAAAGGATATAGTTTACAGATTAGCGCTAATCCGCAAGTTGAAAATGGTAGCCTACCTGTAGGGCTTGAAGATTGTATGCTTTTTGCTTTTCGTACTTGATAAGCCTTATTCAAGATAGTTTGCGAATTATCATATTTTGAATATTTAATAAGGAGCTAATTATGAAAAAACTAAGAGTTGCAATTATCGGTTGTGGTTCTATTGCTAAGAAAAGACATGCTTACGAATACGTTTCTAACAGCAATGTAGAGATTGTTGCATTTTGTGATATTAAAATTGAGCGAGCTGAGCAACTGGTTAAACTCCATGGCGGAAAAGCATATTCAGATTATCGAGAACTACTACAACTTGAAAAGCCAGATGTAGTGAGTGTATGTACACCTACAATACATCATGCACCAATCAGTATCTCAGCGGCTGAGGCAGGAGCACATATACTTTGTGAAAAACCAATGACTGTTAGTTTAGAAGATGCTACAAAAATGATCGAAAGTGCTGAGAAAAACAATGTTATGTTAATGATAGCGCAAAATCAACGTTATATGCCGTCTCACATAAGGGCAAAGGAGTTACTTCGTGAAGGAAAGCTAGGAAAAGTTCTGGCATTTAGAAGTACTTTTGCGAATAAAGGCCCAGAATATTGGAGTGTTGATGGCGAAAATTCATGGTTTTTTAGGAAGGAAGATTCCAAATTCGGAGTTATAGGGGATTTGGGGGTGCATAAAATTGATTTAATTCGATGGTTACTTGATGATGAGGTTATAGAGATTGCATCATTTGTTAAAAATATTCATAAAAAGTGGACGGAGCTTGATGACAATGCAACGTGTATTCTTCATATGAAGAACGGCGCAATAGGAAATATTACGGTTAGTTGGACGTACCATTTGGAAGAAAATACAACTGAAATTTGGTGTGAAAACGGGATGATTAAAATGGGAGATAATCCTGACGAATACACTATTGTTGAATACCAAAATGGGCGGGTAGAAAAGTATTTGTCAGAAACCAATTCGCTAGTTGCAAGAACACGTCATAATAGTGGTGTGATCAATGCATTTGTAGATCATATTCTCACTAAAACCAAACCTATGGTAAGCGGAGAAGAAGGTTTACAAACTTTGAAAGTTGTTTTGTCAGCAGTGGAATCTCAAAACACAAAAAAATATGTAAATCTATAATAGTCAAAGAGATGAATTAAGTTCTTTTATTTGTTGAATATGTTCTAAATAGTTAAATGAGGAGTGAGAATACATGATTAATAAAGTCTCAAATATAGGTATGATGGGGAATGTTTTTCGACCAATGGCAGGGCTTGATTCCGTTTTTGGCTATGATATTGCAGTAGATGACAACGCAAAGGCAATGTTGGAATTTGGGAAGCAAGATAAAATCACTTACTTTTATGAACCACTACAATTCCAACAATTGGCGATAAAGAGAAAATTTCAAGCACTGAGTCATGAAAATAAAACAGAAACTACGTTGGAATTTTATTCGGAATTGGATTTACTGACGAAAAAAGAGAGTGTTGATATTGATGTGCTTCATAATGTTGGGATGGAGTTTCTTCCTCAATTAAGTATGAGAGAGTTCATCTCTAAGAAACTTTTCCCAATAACATATACTATTCACGGGGCAAGTTATCCTAATTATATTGAGAATTTTTACCTAATGATGTTATTGACACCAATTCGTCCATTTGATTCGCTTATTTGTACGTCAGAATCAGTTAAAACAGCGGTTAAAACAATTTTGGATAACATTAGTGATTCTCTCAACAGAAGCTATAACACGTCTATTAAGTACAAGGGAAGACTTGATGTAATTCCACTTGGTGTAGATACTGAAAAGTTTACATTCAGAGATAACAGACCAATTCGAATGGAGATGAACATCCCTGAAGATGCTTTTGTAATTCTCTGGATTGGTAGACTATCTGCCTATGATAAAGCCGATTTATTACCATTGTTAATAGTTTTTAAACGTTTATTGGAGAAAAATCCAAACCAAAATCTAATGTTATTAATAGCTGGACATGACAGAGCCAGCCTTCCATTCCTTCCTGCTGTTGAAGATAAAATGAATCAGTTGGGAATTAAAGATAAAGTAAGAATAATTGAAAAAAATGATGTTGCCAAGAGGCACTTATTATTTTCTGCTGCAGATGTTTTTACATCACCAGCAGATAACCTCCAAGAGACTTTTGGCATAACTCCAATTGAAGCTATGGCAAGTGGAATTCCGCAAGTGGTTTCTGATTGGGATGGGTATAAAGACACGGTCGAACATGGTAGAACCGGTTTCTTAATTCCTACCTACTGGACCGGTTGTGATGACGACATAAGAAGAGCTCCGATGGTTTTTACTGATGTAAATAATCGTTATGGATTACACCATCTGATGTTAAGTCAATCCGTCGCAGTTGATATGCATTTGTATGAAAGGGCTTTCCAAGATTTGATTGACGATCCTGAACTAAGAAAAACGATGTCACTTAACTCAATAGAAAGAGCAAAAGAAAAATTTAGTTGGAAAAAAGTCATTCGCCAATATGAAGACTTGTGGCAAGAGTTAATGACAGTTCGAGATCAATGCGAGGAAACTTATAACGAAAAGCAGGCAAGAGAGAAAGAATTTGAATTCATGAGACCAATATACTGCAAAGCCTTTGCTGATTATCCGACTCGTTTTTTAGGGATTGAGTCTGAGGCAATAATCACTAGCGAAGGTAGGATGACGTTGCTTAATGAGGATCAATTGCCATTTCATTATGAAATTGAAAACCTTCTAAATGAACCAAAGATTGGACTACTCATATTAAAAGAGATGGTCAAAACTGCTGATGGGACAATCTCAATGAAGGAATGTATCAATGTGTTTAAGTCAAATTATCATGAAGATTCAATAAAAAGAAGTTTTATGTGGCTCATTAAACATGGTCTAACAAATTTAAAAAATAACGTTTAATTGGAGGGTGAAAATGATATTACTTGATGTTAAACCAATTGAAACTGAAGTGTGTGATTGTATGATGGCCTCCCTCACTAATGCAGCCCTGTATTTTAACAAAGATTATCAATTTCTTTTTTCAGGAATATGGGTGTTTGGATTCAGGACAAAAACAGAAGAATATGATGCTTTTTGGAAAAGATTATTCACACCGTCATATTTATATCCTCATGATGAGTTGAGAAAATATCACGGGATTCAACTTATTGAAGATGAATTCACTCCCTATAATGAATTTCTTAATGTAGTCAAGGCTGAGTTAACATCAGGTATACCAATGGCCGTGAAGTTTAGTGCATATTATGCACCATGGACGCAGTTCTACAAGAAATATCATATGGAACACTATTGTTTAATCATCGGAATTGATGAAGCCAATGGCTACTTTTATATTACCGACCCTTATGTGACTAATAAAATAGAGAAATTACCGATAGAAGACTTAAAAGCCGGTTACGAAAAGTCCTACACCTTTCGATTTGTTGAGCCAGAATGTGATATAGCCGACTGGAGAGCAGTAATTAACACAGCATTAACTCATAGATATGAAAAACAAGACAATATGGACTCATTTGATATGATGAGAGTTTTTGCTCAAGAGATTTTGGATTATTCAGGTTTTGTTAAAGAACTTAAAAAGCAAAGTGACCTGTATTCGTTCGAGTTATTTTATCAATTGAAGTATATGTCTCATAGTCGCTTGAACTA
Organism: Paenibacillus sp. JGP012; assembly: GCF_014203995.1. Classification (NCBI taxonomy): domain Bacteria; kingdom Bacillati; phylum Bacillota; class Bacilli; order Caryophanales; family Paenibacillaceae; genus Paenibacillus; species Paenibacillus sp. JGP012. The sequence continues at coordinate 112,909 of NZ_JACHKG010000016.1, forward strand.
TTCTTGGTTCCTAGAGTTCATTTCTCAAAAATTTAATGTTGTAGGTATACTTCCAGTAGTTAATCGATTACAAGAAGTAGCTGCTTTATGGAGAACTGTTTGGCTAAAATTCACAAAAATCACTTACATGGAGAATGAAATCATGATTGAGAAAGCCATAAAGAATATCTCCGAACGATTATTAGAAATTGCAGATATGGAACAGAGATCAGCGGATGATCTACGAATCATTATTAATCGGTAAGTTTAGTCATGAGCGATCGGGAGGGATATTGATTGAACACAAGAATGATTCGTTTGTTTACTGGACCAAAGGTCGAATATTCAAATTGTTCTATAGTAAATAGATTTGAAGAACAAGTTAACAATCATCCAGATAAAATAGCAATTCTGACGGAGGGAGAGTCCTTTACTTACAAAGATATACAAACGAGAGTGAATCGTCTTTCTCATTATTTAAAGAATGGTTTGAAGATTGAGTATGGTGACATTGTCGGTATTTTATCAAACAGACGTCCTGAATTTATCATTGGAGTTCTAGCAATATTGAAAATTGGTGCAGCTTACATGCCAATTGATCGCAATTATCCTCAAACAAGAATTAAGTATATGATTGAGAATTCTGGAAGCAAGATATTGTTACTTCCCGTGAGGGAGGCAGAAATGTGTGAAAACATTGGAGTTAATAATGTATATATTGATGAAATCATTAATCAAACGTATTTCGACATAGTCGACAAGGAATCAACCATAGAGCCTTATGAGAATAATCTAATGTATGTAATCTATACATCGGGTTCAACCGGAAATCCTAAAGGGGCTAAGGTGAAGTGCCATTCGTTCTTAAATCTTTTGAATTGGTATATTGATGAACTGAAGCTAAAGGAAGATGACAGGGTATTGTTTTTCACTTCCATTAGTTTTGACCTAGCTCAAAAGAACATTTTTGCTCCTTTAATAACTGGTGCAAGTATATGCTTGTTCTCTAAAGATCAATTCAATGTTAGAGCAATATCTGATCTGATTGAGAATCAAAATATAACACTCATTAATACAACCCCAAGTGCTTTTTTACCGATCATTGAATATAACCAGAAAGATCAATTCAAAAAACTAACTTCTCTTAGAAATGTTGTGCTTGGGGGAGAAGCATTAAACATCTATCAATATCTTCCGTGGCTAAACTCAGAAGAGTGTGAATCAAACCTCTATAATACTTATGGGCCTACGGAATGTACGGATATTGCAGCTTTCTATAAGGTTGATCGTCGAAAGAAAGATACACTTTCGAAAGTACCGATTGGCATTCCTATAAATAATGTGGAAATTTATTGTATAAAAGAAGAAGAGGTAGATGGACCCTGGGAGGTGTACATTGGCGGCGAAGGGGTGGGAGCCGGATATTTGAATTTACCTGAAGATACTGCAATGAGATTTATTTATCTCTCAGATAATCCAAATAAATTGCTTTACCGAACTGGTGATCTAGTCACAATCACCCTGGATGGAAATTTGGAGTTTGTTGGACGAGTGGATAATCAGTATAAAATCAGAGGCCATAGAATTGAAGTTGAAGAAATTGAATCTTTCTTGGCAAGGCATGATCATATTAATAATTCGGCTGTATTAGTTAAGGAGAGAAATGAAAGTAAATTCTTATGTTTATATTATGAGTCTAACAATCATCTTACAGAATTAGAAGTTAAGCAATACATGCAAGCACATTTACCAGAGTATATGGTGCCTGATTTCATTGTTCAACTAGATGAGTTACCACTTAACCATCATGGTAAAGTCGACAAACAGTCGCTACCAGATTTACGAGCTGCTCCTGAACCCAGTTTATCATCTCAAGAGCATATTGAGGAAAATGTAAGATTAATATTAAAAAAATATACAAAATTTCCTGAACAAATCGATTACTTGGATAGCGAAGAAAATCTAGAGCATTTGGGAATAGACTCTATAGTTTATATATCTGTTCTTGTCGCAATAGAAACGGAATATAACCTACAGTTTGAGGATGAAATGCTTGAACCACGTAGTCTACCTAATCTTAGATCGATCGTAAACCACATTCAGGGAGCGATGAAATAGATGAGTATCACCGATAACACATCAGAGTATGGCTCTCTTAATGGCAATATTATCTCAATTCGCGAAATTCAAATTCCGATTTCTACCCCAACAGTATATGAAGTGATAAGAATTATGGAAGGAGTTCCACTTTTTTTTGAGAGTCACTATGAGAGATTGAAGAATTCTTTACAGTTATCTGGATATAAACTTATTTGGTCTCCAGAACTCTTGAAATCTTATATCCTAAGCCTAGTTCAATTTGAAAAAATCCAAAATCACAATGTGAAGATTCAGGTTTTTCAAGAAGGCAGTCAATCAATGATGTTTATCTATTTTAATCGTACCTCTTATCCTCCATCTAGCCTTTATAAGGAGGGGGTCAAACTAGGCCTGTTGAATGCTGAACGAGGACAGCCCAATATAAAGCAAACTAATTCATTAAATGAACTCCTTCAGCAAAGAAAAAATATCTTTTTCGAGCATTTATTGATAAATAAATTAGGGAAAATTACTGAAGGAAGCAGATCAAATGTGTTCTTTATTCAAGATAATTCAATTTTCACTGCACCAGATAATGAAGTGCTTAAAGGGGTAACTCGAAACACTGTCATAGAATGCTGTCAGTCGCTTGGGCTCCCTATTGTTTTCGATTCAATTGATGCATCTTTGATTCATGAATATGAAAGCTGTTTTCTTACAGGGACATCATTAAAAGTCCTTCCAGTTGCACAAGTCGAAGAAATTGTATTTCCAACGGTAAGCAACGAAATATATACATCTATAAGTAGAGAATTTAATGCTAGAGTAAGTTCTTATGTTTCATCAAATAATTTCAATTACGAATGAGGATCAAATATGGAAATTAATAAGGAACTATTGATTGAACCCTTTGATGAGATATATTATCGTTCTTGTTTCTATAATCCATTAATATCATCCATTTATTATTATGGAGGAACGGTTTTTCCAATATTAGCAGAAGATATAGGTGTGTACCAATATATTGAAAGTACAAGCGGTTTCCAGTTGAATGAACGGAATATCGGAAGACCAGTTGTAGATATATTGAAGGATATGAACATTCATTTAGATTCTGATTTTTTTTTGCCAGAGAGTCCAATTGAATCAATCCAAAAGGCTATCCAAGCTGGTACACCTGTTTTTGTTCCTATAGACAGATATTACTGGAAAGCTAACCCTGAATATCAAAAGGAACATGCTAGACACTACTTTCTAATCATTGGCTATGATGAGAGAAACTTCAAAATTATCGATTCAAGGACACTCGATTCAACTAGTGGTACGAGTTTCCTTAATAAAATATCATTTCAGGAAGTGAAAGAGAGCGTAAGAGGATGGGAACTTTGGGATGGAAAAGATGAAAGTATAAATATCACACGGATCATGGGTACAGTGAAGAATGGAGATCCTATAGCAATACATGAGAGCATCGAATGTTTTCGGAATAATTTGTGCCTACATTACAATGAAATCAAAGCCGGAATAGAAGATATTCGAAAAGCTGCACATTCCTACGCCAATTTAGAGAGTTTAGATAAAATTAACATTCAAAATATAGCTTCTGATATATCGCAGTTAAAAAAATTAAAAGTTATTGAAATGTTTAGATATAAGAAGTTTTTTGATACGAAAAGTGAATTGCCGCTTTCACTGATGGAAAATACCATAAAGTCATTTGGGTTAGTTCAAGGTGCTCTCATAAAGTTAAAGGTAACAGGGAAACTGAGAACAGATGTTGTTGAATCAATTCATCAAAGAATGATGGAAATCTATGAAAATGAATTAAGAGTATTAGACGTGATCTATTCATATTGCAATTAAATTAAATTTCATGGAGGTAATTTATTATGGAAAAAATTATGAATATTTTGATGGGTGTTTCCAGTGTGAATTTGGAGTCTTCTCAGTTAGAAGATGAGCTTTCGCTTATGTTTGATTTAGGGATTGACTCAATAAAGTTTATCGAATTTATTGTTGCATTAGAGGAAGAACTAGGTATTTATATTCCAGATGAAGATATGTTAATGGATAATTTCGAAACAATTGGTAAAGTGAAAAGTTATTTTAGAGATTCCGTGATAAGTTAATTCCTTTCCCTGAGGTAAAAATTACGGAGGTGTAAAGTGAATAACTTATTCGATTTATACTGCAACCTTCCAAATTATGATGATAGAAGCGATTATTATAACCATGTAGTGGAAATTTCTAAAATAGCTGAAGAATATCGATATAAGGGGACATTATTCCATTTCAATCTGTCTCAACCTGACCCATTTGTTCTGGCATCATTAGTTATTCAAAATACTAAAGGTTTGATACCAATCGTTGCGGTTCAACCTCAGTATATCAATCCAGTAGCAGCGACTAAAATTATTACAACTCTAAGCCAGGTAACTGGCAGACCAGTATATATAAACATGATCGTTGGTGCTGCACAGAATGAGGCGTTACGACTTGGGGATACATTAACTTATAAAGAGAAGTACGCAAGATTAGAAGAGTACATTTCTATTTTCAAGCAGTTATTTCATTCAGAAAAACCTATTCAGTATAAAGGGGAATATTACCATTTTAATAATTTGTCTTTAAGTCCGCTGAATAATAATGAGTTGTTAACACCAAAACTGTTTGTATCTGGTGCGTCTGACCATCATATTCAAATAGCCAATTCACATGCTGATGTGGTTCTTACTCACCCTCAACCTGTAGGGAAATTCAAAAAAAATTATTCATATAATTTGAGTGAGAGTGTAGATGTTGGAATAAAAATTGGAATCATTGCACGTAAGACATCTGAAGAGGCTTGGAAAGTAGCTAATGCAAGATATCCTGTGAGCAAAATGGCAATTGCTACGAATCGATACAAGAAACATTCAGAGTCTGCATGGATTCGAAACATGGCTCTCGAGGGAATTGAATCCGAACTGCACGACAATGTATTTTGGTTAGGTGGTTATATTAGTGGTTTATCAAATAACCCCATATTAGTTGGTGAACATCAGGAAGTCAGACAATATTTAAAAAAATATTCTGAAGCAGGAGCTAAGATACTATTAATATCTGGAGCACAGTCGAAAGAAGATTTTGAAAATATTGATCAGGTGTTGAATGGTTAGTACTCTCTTTGTTGTAATGGGTTAGCGAGGGGGAAGAAATTGAATGGAGCAAAGCAAAGCAATCATTAGTCGGCCTACACTTGTTTCAAAATTTAAAGCACATGTTCGTAAAACTCCACAGGTGGAAGCGTTGGTGTATAAAGATTCAACATGGAGCTATAATGAATTAGATCAATTCAGTGATTTAGTTGCGGGCAGAATTATTGCATCTGGCGTAACTCCAGGTCAGGTTGTAGGAATAATTATGGACAGGACACCAGAAATGATTGTGGGCATATTAGGAATTCTTAAGGCAAGAGCGGCATATTTACCAATAGACCCTAATTATCCAAATCAAAGAATATTAAATATTTTAAGTCAAAGTTCTCCAGGAGTTATACTTATAAATAATGATAGTAAGCATAGAGTCCAATTGGAGTCAGTTGAAAAGAAAACTACTATTTTAGGGCTGGAATTGTCAGAGTTATTATCTACTGTTCGGACTGAATTCATTACAGGAAGAAATAACTCGCTACCCATTGTTCAGCCTGAGGACTTGGCGTATGTAATTTTTACTTCAGGCTCTACTGGAAATCCTAAGGGAGTGATGATTGAGCATAAAAGTGTGCTTCAAACATTAAATGCTTTACAGTTCCACTATCCAATGAGGACTGAGTCTGCATTCTTGTTTAAAACATCATTTTCTTTCGATGCATCTGTGCCAGAGATATTTTCCCCGCTAATTGGCGGGGGACGTATTGTTATTATGGAAAATGGGAAGGAAAAGGATCCCTCTCGAATTTCAGAATATATCTATCATTACAAGGTTAGCCATATGAACATGGTTCCATCTATGAATACGATCATGTTAGAGTGGCTCGAGGAATCAGAAGTTGAGGCAATGTCCTCATTACAATATGTTTTTTCCGTGGGAGAAGCATTGCCTCACCATACAGCATTAACCTTCGCGGAAACTTTTCCGAAAGTTCAATTTGTTAACCTTTATGGGCCAACTGAAGCAAGCGTTTATTCAACACACTACTCTCTTGCCCAGTATAAGGGCAAAACAAGCAAAATCCCAATTGGAAAACCATTTTCTAATGTCGAGATACTTCTTCTTGATGAGAAAGATAATGTGGTTGAGCATGGAGAGTCAGGTGAATTGTGTATTGCTGGAGAAGGCTTAGCAAGAGGTTATTTCAACTGTAATGATCTAACGGAGAAATCATTCGTTTTTCTCTCATCAAAGTCTCATTTAAGAATATATCGTACCGGCGATTTAGCGAAATGGAATGAAGAAGGGCATCTTGAGTATTTAGGAAGACTAGATCACCAAGTAAAGATCAGAGGATATCGTATTGAAGTTGAAGAAATCGAAATGAAACTGATTAATCATTCTTCTATCAAAGAAGCTGCTGTTGTAGCTAAACTTGATGAAGAAAATATTGGATATCTTGTAGGGTATATTGTCTGCGAAGGGAAAATTGATCTGTTGGAGCTGAAGAGATATTTATCTGATATACTTCCTGATTTTATGATTCCTTCTGATTTTTTTATACTTGAACAGATACCCCGAAATATAAATGGGAAATTGGATCGAAACGCGTTAATTCGCCTCTGATTAATTAGAGGCGAAGATTAAGATTTTGATAGGGGGCTTTAGAGATGGAAAGGAATAATTTGCTGGATATATTACCTGTGTCTCCTTTTCAAGAAGCCATTTTCTTTAATGATTTTTTTGGCGAGGATAGTGATTTATACCTAGAGCAAGTACAGTTTATCATTGATGAGGTAATGACTTATGAATTATTCGTAGAAACATGGAGAAGAATAATAGTAAATAATGAGATGTTACGAACCTTATTCCGATGGGAAGGGATGAATGAACCTGTTCAAATTATTCTTAAACATTATGAAGGGAATTTTACATTTTATGACGAGCCGTCTAATCCTAAGATATTATTAGCAGAACGATTTAAATGTAAAGATTTATCTTGCCCTCCTTTTCATGTAGCTTTGTGTGTTCATGATGATAATGCATCTCAAATCATAATTAGCAATCACCATATCTTGTATGATGGTTGGAGTAATTCAATCCTCATAGGAGAATTTGTCCAAACATACTTTGATTTGAAAAATAATGCTGAACCAGTTCCTACTTTGAAATCGGAGTATAAAACTTATTTAAAACATATTTTTGCTTTTCCAGTGGAAGAACAAATTTCTTATTGGAAAAACAAATTAAGTAATCTCGAAAATTGTACAAAATACTTCTTTACTGATAAAAAAGATCCTAAGAACAAGAATTCAGACAAGATACGTTGTATGTACTACACGTTGTCAAATTCTTTAAAGCACAAGCTTGATAGCTTTGTGAAATCCAAAAATGTAACTATTGCAAGTGTAATATATATGTCATGGGCTGTAGTTTTTAGTAGATATACACAAAATAAAGACATATTATTTGGAACAGCGGTATCAGGGAGAGACATTCCTCTTGTTGGTATAACTAACACAATTGGCTTGTATATTAATACAATACCACTCAGACAACAATTAGATGTACAGTCAAATATTCTTGATCATCTTCATCTTATAATAAAAGAGGTAAGTGAAAGAAGAAAATTTGAACATTTTCCGTTGCCAGAAATTATAAGAGCTATTAATAATAAATCTGTTAATGACTTGGGTCTATTCGATGTCTTGATTCTCGTTGAAAATTATCCTATTGATAAAGGAGTCTTAAGTCGTGAAAAAAGCCCAATTCACTCAATCCAAAGTTTTGATGCAAAGTCAGCGAATCGTTTAACCATAGAGTTTAGATCCTTTATAGAGTATGAAGTAGTATTCAAAATAAAAGATCAAGGACCCGATTCAAAATTTATTAAATTGTATGAGGATTTTCTTGAAGTCATGTCACTTATAATTGATTATTCGCAAGCTCCAATTACAATACTTTTAACGAGTAATTTGGAAGGAGAAGTAGTCGCTTATGCAGGAGAATAATAAATCAGAAGTTGAGAGCCGTATGAGTGTTATCGAACGCTTAAAGTCGATATGGGGAAGTGTCCTTAATAAGGATGCAAATGATATTCGGATTGACTCTGACTTTTTTCAATTGGGGGGGCATTCATTAAAATTAACTAAATTAGCTCTTCGATTGCGTAATGAGTTTAACGTCAAAGTTGATCTAGAAAGTTTTTATTTATTTTCTTTATTTTCTGATATGGTTTCGCTTATTGAAAACAATGGTATACACTCGAGCACAACATTATCATTAACAGATACTGAACGTGGCGAAATATCCTCTTCTCAAAAGCGTTTATATTTTCTTCATCAGCTTGATCCATCAAGTACTGCCTATAACATGACAGAAGTTTATGAGCTTAGTGGAGAAATCAATCATGTGAGAATTGAGGCTTCGTTCAATGAACTAATTAAGCGACACAAAAGTCTCAGGACAGTATTTCTAAGGGAAGAGGAAGAAGTGATACAGAGAATTATTCCTTTTGATGAAATCACATTTAACGTCGACTTAATTAAAACTGCTAATGATAAATATAAAAAAACAATTGCGGAGTACATACGGCCATTTCAACTTAACAATGCTCCACTAATTCGGGTTGCACTCATTGATGTAGGGGAAGAGATACATTATTTAATTGTAGACATTCATCACATTGTATCAGATGGATTCTCCAATAATATTTTAATGCAGGATTTGATTCGAATTTACTCGGGAGATATAGAAAATCGTGAATTCCCTAGTTACATCGACTATGTGAATTGGCAGAAATCTTGTATTAACGACATTCAATATCAAAATAGTCGTCAATATTGGAAAAATCAATACAGTCATCCAATCAATTCACTTCAGCTTAAAACGGATTTTCAGAGGCCGGACATTAGGAGATTTTATGGCGATCGGATTTTTTTTAGCTTTAACAAAAAGATAAAAATACGATCTGAACCGCAGGATATTTCATTTTTCACAACAATGTTGTCAGTTTTTGGGATACTCTTGTATAAGGTTTCAGGTCAGAATGATATTGTTGTAGGTACTGTAAGTGCGGGAAGGACAAATTCAGATTTCTTAGAAACAGTAGGGATGTTTGCGAATACGCTTCCGGTTCGATTATCAGTTAATTCGAATGAAACATTTCTTTCAATGTCAAGAAGAACACAAAACAATCTTGAACTGTTGTTACAGCATCAAGACTATCCTTTCGAAGAGATTGTTTCTGATCTTAATATAATTCGAGAAGCAAATCGGAATCCAATGTTTGATATTTTACTGGTCATGGATGACACATCCGAGCAAGATCTGACTTTGCCAGGTATTCGTGTGAAGAAGTCTAATAATTATGTACGAAAGACATCAAAATTTGATCTTACTTTGTATATTAAAGTTGAAAAAAATTCATTTTTATTTGAGTTGGAGTATAGTACAGAATTGTTTTTGAAAAGTACGATCGAAAGATTAGCATCATGTTTTATCCAAGTTCTTAATCAAATTTCAGATAATCCGGATGTATTAATTCAGAGTATCGAGCTTACTTCGGTTGAAGAACAAGAGAAACTCTTGAAGGTCATAAATAATACTGCGACAAGTTTTACTGATAATAAAACACTGCCTGAACTTTTTAAAGAGCAGGTGGAACGTACGCCCCAAAATACTGCAATTATTTATCAGGAATATTCGAAGATGTCGTATCAGGAACTATGGCACTTATCTCAGCAGGTAGCAGAAGTAATTAAGGATGAGGGGATTTCCAAAGGGGATACTGTGGGGATTTTCATGGATAACTCTCCTGAGATGATTGCTTCAATTATAGGGATACTCTTAGTCGGTGGGACATACCTGCCAATTGATGCGAAATTTCCAGCTGAACGAATTAACTTTATGCTTCAAGACAGCACATGCAAGTTGATCTTAACGAATCACTCTTTAACTTCGAAGAATCTTGTAGTCCCATTTAAATTGATTCGAATTGAAGATCTTGAGACTATATTGGCGGAAAATTTTAACAACTCATATAATACTGACCCAGAAGATAACATTTATATTATTTACACATCGGGTTCAACAGGGCAACCGAAAGCATGTCCAATTACTCACAAAGGATTAATAAATTATGTTGAATGGGCAATTTTAGAGTACATGGGCGATGAAAATAAGAGTAATATCGTCATGCCCTTCTATTCTTCAATAGCCTTTGATTTAACTGTGACATCCATTTTCGCACCATTATTAAGTGGAAATACAGTTTCAATTCATCACAATGAACCTGAAGCTTTAAAAAAAATTATAGAGGGGGGTCATGCAGATATAATAAAGGTCACGCCAACACATCTTCGTCTTATGCTGAATTTCAGGGTAGATTCGGTAAGGTTGAGAAAAATCATCGTTGGTGGAGAACAGTTAACAACGGATCTTGCTAACCAAATTGTGCTTAAATTCAATGGAAAAGTTGAGATATTTAATGAGTACGGACCTACGGAAACAGTGGTCGGATGTATGATATACAAGTTTGATCCTAATGGAAACTATAATGTTGCTGTACCAATTGGAAGACCCATTCACAATATGAAAGCTTATATATTTAACGAGAACTTGAATATTTGTCCTGTCGGAGTACCAGGGGAAATATATATCGGTGGAGTAGGAGTTTCAAAAGGATATATCAATAGACCTGAGGAAAATGAATACCGATTCATAAATTCAAAAGAACGTTTGTATAGAACAGGGGATCTGGCTTTTTATCGCGAGGATTTGAATATAGAGTACATTGGCAGAAAAGATAGCCAGATAAAAGTTAGAGGTCATCGTGTTGAAATAGGCGAAATTGAAAGTGCATTAATTGGATATCCAGGTATAACTCAGGCAATTGTGATGCAAAGAGAACGGAAAAATGCTGAAAAGTATCTTTGTGCATATGTAGTCGGAGTAACAGAAAATGAAACAAAAGAAATAAAGCTGTTTCTCTCTAAGGAATTACCTAGTTATTCCATACCTGCTTGTATTGTTTATATGGACTCATTGCCGGTTGCTATTGGGGGGAAAATAAACTTAAACGCTTTACCAGAACCAGAATTTAAGGAAAGCTACGATAGGACACCACTTAATAATATTGAAAGGATACTTAACGATAAGTGGTGCCAAGTATTAGGTATTTCGCAAGTTGGGAGAGAGGATAATTTCTTTGAAATTGGTGGAGATTCATATTTGCTTTTAAAGTTACATCAATCTTTGGAACAGCCCTTTCCCGAACTGAAAGTAACTGATTTCTTTAAAAACCCAACTATCCATTCAATGGCCGAGTATTTAGCACATTTTTCAGAGGTTGATGTCCGAGAAGAACTATATATTTATAATCTTTTTCCCGATGAATTTTTCACAAATGAAAGCAACATAACAACTAATGAATATTCCTTTCATTTATCTTCAAAACTTAGTACAGAAATAAACCAATTTTGTAAACAAACAGGTATAGAGAAAGAAACGTTTTTTATTGCGTTATATTCATATGTCATTGGATACATCTCAGGTTTGAGTTCTGTTAAAATCCTAACAAACCTATTTAACTACAATGATTTCTTACTGCTGCCTATTCCAATATCTAATCATACGGACTTAGAAAAACTGCTTTTAGATGTTCAAAGGTTAATGGAAGATAAACAAAACATCTTTAAATCAATTGTGTTTACTAGATACAACTCACTAAGAAAGGAAAATGAAGGGGAAATTGTTTTTGGTGATCAAATACCTAAATCTAACTCTTGCTTTTTCAGGCTTACCTTTAAAGAAGTTAATGAAGAGATACATTTTATACTTTCATACAATCAACGACTGTCTATTGACAAGGTTAATGAATTTCTCCAATTGTTTACGGGAATGCTCAGTAACTTTAAGAAATGAGTGAGTATAGATGGAAAGTTTAATGGATAAGATGGCCCGAATAAAAACAGGGGATCTAACGAATGAGATTCATTATGAGGCAAAACAGAAAAAACAGAATTCAGATATAGCCATAATTGGTATAGCATTTCGTTTACCTAAGGCGGATACTTTCGAGGATCTGACTAAGTTGTTGAATGATCACGAAGATTGTATTTCATTGCCTTCTGAACAACGTAAAAAAGACACTACTGCATATCTTAATTATAAAAATGTTGATGAATCTGATTATGATTTTATTGAATCTGCATTTTTAAGTGATATCGATCTATTCGACAATAAATTTTTTAGAATATCTGCTAAAGAAGCTTCATTAATGGATCCATACCACAAAATATTATTAGAAACAACGTATCATGCATTTGAAGATGCTGGTTTAACGAAAGAAGAGTTAAAAGGGAGCAATACAGGATTTTATTTGGGGAAACCGCAAGGCACTGACTATTATCGTAAAGTCAAAGAAATGGACCCTGATTTTGAAATTGTGGCTGGTCCTGGAAATATAGATTCTATCATGGCAAGTCGAATCTCATATTATTATGACCTTAGGGGACCAAGTTTATTAGTTGATACTGCTTGCTCATCCTCCATGGTAGCTCTACACATAGCCTGCAATGCAATTAATAATGACGAGTGTGGAATGGCTATCGTTGGAGGAATTAATTTGATATCTGAGCCGGTTCGTTTCCGGGACAAAGAGATTCCGGAAGTGTTTTCTTCGATTTCCAGGGCCCGGACATTTAGTGATGATACTGATGGTACAGGGAATGGTGAGGGGTGCATAATCTATATTCTGAAACCTCTCGATCTTGCAATTAAGGAAGGAAATAATATTCATACAATAATCAAAGCCTCTGCTTATAACAATGATGGCAGCTCCATTGGAATTACAGCACCAAGCTCTAGAGCACAAGAAGAAGTAATTGTTAAGGCGTTGGAAAAATCAGGAGTTGATCCCAGCTCAATTTCATATATAGAAGCTCATGGCACTGGTACAAAACTTGGGGATCCAATTGAATTTGAAGCATTGACTCAAGCATTCGAAAAATATACTTTGAGAAAGCAATTTTGTGGAATAGGATCGATTAAAACAAACTTTGGACATCTTGATTCAGCATCAGGACTTCTAGGCATCTTAAAATGTATTTTGACTTTAAAGTCAAGAAAGCTTTATCCGGGGATTCATTTTGAAATGCCCAATCGAAATATTGATTTTGTTAATTCGCCATTTTTCCATGTACGTGACACGGTTTCGTTAAATGATGCTCCTTATCCGATACGATGTGCAGCAAGTTCTTTCGGTTTAAGTGGAACCAATTGCCACGTTATATTAGAGGAAGCTCCTCAATTAGGTGAGGAAGATTTGAAAAACGAAGTATTAGAAGACGTTCTTCCCATTTTAATATCAGCGCACGATGAAACAGCTTTGATGGAATATGTAGAGAATTACTACGATTTTATCTGTAAACAGCAAGAAATCAACTTTTTTGATATTTATCATACATTGAAGTATGGGCGAAATCTCTATTCTCAGCATCTTGTGGTTTTTTCCAATTCTTTAAGTGATTTAAAAAGTAAATTAAAGATGATTATTTTGGATGGATTGGATAGCAATCATGACCAAGGAATTTATTATAATGAGGATGTTCAATGTGAAGTAACTAAGAGAAGAGGTAGAAAAGTATCTCTGCCTGGATATCCCTTCCGAAGAGAGAGGTTTTGGTTGGAAATTCCAGAGAATGAAGGTTTAGCCGAACCTGTAAAGGAGGAAATAGTCTTAACAATGCAAACTACTCAATCTAATAATGTACTTAACGATTTGAAAGGGTTTGTCGCAAATTTATTTGAATTAGACTCTTCAGAATTTGACGAAAATTTAAGTTATATTGAAATGGGAATTGACTCTATTTCAATTATTCAACTAAAACAAGAGCTGAAGAAGAGATACAACATTGAGATCTCCGCAGGTGAGCTATTCAACGAATATGGTAACTTGAAAAAACTTGCGGATTTTATTGTGACTCAACTTCCTACTGTTCTCTTATCAGAACCTATCGATGAAAAAAAAGGAATTTCTTACGAGAGTATAAATTCTAGTTCTTCAGCAGTAGTAGAAGGTATAGAAGTACAAGGTACTGAACTTCATAATGAAGGAAAAGAAATTGTTGGTTTATTGGAAAATCAGCTAAAAATTATGAGTCAACAATTAAATATATTAATAAATAATAATGAATTTAGAGGTGTGTCTGACAATCATCACAAGGTTGCTCAGCCTAAAGATTCAGTCAAAGTTCCTACAATCCAACATAAACCCAAGGAACACTTGGAAAATTCGAATGATAAATTCTTTCAAAAATATATTGTAAAATCTAACGCAAAGTTGACAGATAACCAACTTAATTTTTTGAGAGAGCTAATACGGAAGTACAATAATAAGACTGGGAAATCGATGGAACTGGCGCAGAAACACAGAAAAGTGTGGGCTAATGGACGTAGGGTTCAAGGTTTCAGTAGGGATTGGAAAAAGATTATTTATCCAATTGTTGCTCAGAGGGCAATTGGTTCCAAAATGTGGGATGTGGAAGGGAATGAATATCTCGATTTTTCAATGGGATTTGGAGTTAACTTTTTCGGATATAATGACCCAGAGATCAATCAGGCAGTCTCAGATGAATTAAATACAGGAATAATATTAGGTCCCCATACTGACCATCCTGGGGAAGTCGCTAAATTATTGAATCAAATTACTGGGGTCGAACGAGTGGCATTTTGCAATTCTGGCACAGAAGCAATCATGAACCTTGTAAGAATTGCTAGAGCAACAACGGGTAAAGATATCATCGTTCTTTTCTCGCACTCGTTCCACGGAACATTTGATGGAGTTTATGTATTAAAAAGCGAACATGATCAAAGTGCACAAGCGATTCCACTAAGCTTAGGTACAACCGAGAATATGGTTAAAGATGTCTGGGTGTTGGAGTATGGTGATGTACAGTCCTTAGAAATAATTAAAAATAATGCACAATCGCTTGCTGCGGTTCTTGTTGAACCAATACAAAGCAGAAATCCTGCTCTCCAGCCTAAAGAGTTTCTACATGAGTTACGGACTATCACTAAAGATCATGACATTGCTCTTATCTTTGACGAAATTATAACTGGATTCAGAGTTCATCCTGGTGGTGCACAGAAATATTTTGGAGTAGAAGCAGATCTTGTTGCATATGGGAAAATCATCGGCGGAGGATTTCCATTAGGTGTGTTTGCAGGAAAAGCGAAATATATGGACCGAATAGATGGTGGTTACTGGGACTTTCACGATGAGTCTGCTCCAAGTGGATTTGTAGTACAAACAGGAGGGACATTTAGCCATCATCCTACAGCAATGGTTGCAGCTAAAGTTGTTTTGAATCGGATTTTGGACGAAGGAGAACGCTTGCAAAATCATTTAAATGATAGGACTAGTGCAATGGTTCAATATTTGAATGGTTTTCTAGAAAGTTCAAAGATTCCAATGAAAATTGCTTCTTTTGGTTCATTGTTTATTTTTCAAACAAAAGATCCCAATTTGCTTCGTTTTATTTATTTTATGTTGATTGAAAAAGGGATTTACATTTGGGAAGGTGGTACATGTTTTCTTTCTACTGCTCATAGCGATCAGGAGATTATGACTTTTGTTAAAGTGTTCCAAGAAGTTTGTGTAGAGCTGGAGCAAAATCATTGTTTTTTATTTGAGATTTCCAAAGATAGCTTAGATTTGAGCACTTTACAGGAAAACTTGAGTCTCATTTATGAGAAAAGTTCAATAACTGAAGAGAATGGATTGAATTTGATTGGAAATGAAAGGTCTTTCAATTATGCTCGCACTCTTCTTACGAATGATAAAACAATTGAAGCTATATTTCCTATGTCACCGATGCAAAGACTTGTTTTAGCCCAAAATATTAATTACAGTGGTACGGGACACGAGGTAGCCATCTCCAATTACAATGTTAAGGGGATAATTAATGCTAACAAACTCATCAATGCTTGGAGATTAGTTATTCAGAAACACTCAATCCTAAGAACAGCATTTCATTGGAGAAGGTTGTCTGAACCCTTACAAGTTGTCTATAAGGATTTAGAAATTCCAATCATTGAGCTGGATTGGAGTCACCTAAATAGCTCTGAACAAAAAGAAAATTATGAAAAATGGATTGAGAAGGAAAAGCAAAACAACTTTGATATTTTGTCTCCACCTTTAATAAAATTGTACTTAATTAAAATGCAAAAAGATTCTTTTAAAATAGTAATTAAATATTATAATTCTTTGTTTGATGGATGGAGCACTAAAATCATACTAACTCAACTGATTCAAGCCTGTGAATCCGCGGGGGCATTAGAAATTGAGGGTGTTTATCATGGACGTTCAGATTACAAAGAGTATATTGGCTGGCTACAGCAAAAAAATACTGAGTCATCTAAACAATTTTGGGAAAAAGAGTTTCAAGGATTTCAAACTTCGAATAGTAAAGTAGTTGCAGCGAGAAGTAATTTTACTCCTTTTGAATATGAATATACATTTACTACAGAAGACTCGAAAAAACTGATAGATTATTGTAGAAGAATAGGGATAACTCCTTTTACTTTATTTCAAGGAATATGGGCATTATCTCAAAGAGAAATTCAAAACTCTGACGATATTCTTTTAGCATCAGTTTGTTCAGGAAGGTCGTATGAAATACCCGACGTCGATAAAATAGTTGGTCTTTTTGCGAATGTACTCCCTGTTCGTGTTCCTATTATGAAGGGCACTTTGATAAGCACTTGGCTAAAAGGACTCCAATCAAAGAATATGATTTTGAAGGATCACGAGCATAATTCAATAGAACAGATTTCAGAATGGGGAGACGTTCCTCTATCAGATCTCCATAATGCAATTTACACTGGTGGATTGGTGTTTTTAAATTATCCGGTTGCAAGTTCAGCGCCTTCAAGTCTCATTATTGAATTTGAAAATGAAGATGCTTATATCCATGTACCATTGAGATTATATGTTGCACCTAATATGGATAGTTACCAGATGATCTTGAGATCAGATGAGCATACTTTTAGTAAAGAGTTCACAACCATTATAGGAAAAAAAATAATAAAACATATTTTGGGGATTATTGAAGAATCTTATCTTAAAATTGAATAGTTGGAGACTGAAGCTTAGAGAGTTTTTTTAGAGTTACGTTTCTGTGAAAGCATAAGATAGCGATATAAGGGGACAAATGTTAAATGAAAAGCAAGTTGGTTTTAATTGATTTTTATAAATTTAATGCTCATTACATGCAACTTTGGAAGATATATGATCATTTAGAGATTAGGGAGGAAAAAATGAAAAATACACCGCTGTATATTCTAAATAAGGATAGAATTGTTGAGTGTTATCAGGATATGAGTGCAAAGCTTAATCAATGCGATATATTTTATTCGATGAAAGCAAACCCTGATATTAATGTGGTGAAAATTCTCAAAGAAGAAAATTGTGGTTTTGAAATTTCAAGTCTCGAGGAATTTCAAAAGGTGTTATCGGTGAGAGCACCTTTGGATCGCATTCTGTGTGGACTACCAATTAAAAAAGTTGAAATGATTGAGTATATGTATGAAAACGGTGTGCGATATTTTGGATTTGATGATATGAAGGAGCTCATAAAACTTAATAAATATGCTCCAGATGCCAAGAAGATCTTAAGAATTTATATCAGTGATATTATTCCCGACTCCATTGAGTATGGAATGAATCAAAAAAATATTGAGGAAAATGAAAATGAACTTTTATCGTCTATAGATGGTGTTGCATTTCATATTAGCAAAAATGGAAATATAGAATTTTCAAATCGTGTATTAGATCGTTCAGAGGAAATTATAAGAAAGTTAAATAAAGATAAACCTATTATCTTAAATATTGGGGGAGGATACGAATCGAATTTTTCAGAGGATTATTACCCTAAGTTAAACGAAAGACTGAAAGAACTCAAAAATAAATATAATTTACAAATCATTGCTGAACCTGGTTCAGCGATTATAAATAAGGGAGTTAGGATTAGAACGAAAGTAATACTAGTTAAGGAAAGAGAGGGATTCTATGATGTTTATTTAGATGCAGGAATCCCTACGGGTTTAATGAGAAAACCAGGCTCAATACAAGTTATAAATAGATCAGTGGAGAAAGGAAAAAGAAAGATCTATCGTTTCCTAGACATTACAAGCCTACATCGACCTTTGTTTCAGATTTTTTTAAAGCACGATATTCAGGAAGAAGACTTGCTTGATCTGGAGGAGTGTGGTGCCTATACAATCTCTTACATTAATCAATTCCATTCTTGGCCAGAGCCTATGATTATAGTGGATTGAGTCTGTCTAAAGGAGAAAATTAATATGGAACAACTTGCCTATGTACAAGAAAGGAAAAAGAAAAATTCGGGTCTTCCCGGTATTGCAATGGATTCTCTCATCTCTTTCCGTACAAGCTTGTCCAATGGAATAAATCAGTTTCACCCTCCTCGATTGTATACAGAATTATTCGAGAAAGAAGTAAAAAATAGCGATTTCGTGAAAACGTATACGATGACAGATGGATATCCATCAGTTGTTGAAGCAATCAAATCATATGAAAAATTACTTGCTACTGAAAAACTTGTGTTAGCTGAAAATTTCTCAGATCATGTTTGTGTTACTGCAGGAGCAACTGCTGCGATCATGTTCTACTTTGAGTATTTTTCATTGGCCCATTCAAACTCTAAAATATTGTTACTTGGCTTAAATTTCTATTTGTTTTATGAGTGCTTGGATAGATATAAGTTGAATGGAAGGACTTTGTTATCGGGTTTGAAAAACAGGATTCTTCCTACAGTGGAAGAAATAAAACAATCCGTAGAGACAGATAATCCGAGTCTGATCGTATTGACCCTTCCAGGGAATCCATCGGGAGAAATATATTCTGATAAGGAATTCAGAGATATTGTTGCCATAGCAAGGAGTAATAATATTAAGTTATTGGTAGATAAATGTCAAATGGAAGAATTCACTAGTGAATTTGAATTTGTCCAGATTAATAAAATTCTTTATGAGGAGAATTATTACCAGAATGCTACTATTATTAATAGTATATCGAAAACTAGAAGCATCCCAGGTGCAAGAATAGGTTACATTGTTTCTTCGGAAGAAGTGATAGATTATGTCAAGTACTTGAATGAGCTCTATTATTTCAATCCGCCTAATATTTATATTACTCCTTTCATCATTGATTTATTTTATCGAGTTGTGTATCTGAAACGAAAAGAGCTAGTAAGCCATGAAGTATCTGAAATATCCAAAATTTTTCGTAAGTTTTTGTTGATTAACTCTGGAAATGATGTTTTTGTTAAATTTTTGAAGAAGTTCATAAAAACAAAAGATATTCATGGAGATGTTGATACATTTGCAAAAGAAATAGCTGATAACTATTCGGTTATCAATGAAAATTATTTGTATACAAAAGAAAGACTTCAGAAGCATCTATCAGAAATAACTGAATTACAAGGAGGGTTTAACTTTTGTATCAAAATTAAAAATTCAGTAAGCCGAGAACAACTAGAGTTTTGTTCCGAAATTTCCAAAGCCATAAAAGTAACAGTAATTCCAGAGTCTATGTATTTTGGGAATAAAGTAGTAGATAGCGACGAACCATTCTGGATTAGAATCACGGCAGCCTTCCCTGCCGAAGATTTCCGTATATTAATTGATAATTTGTATTTTTATTTAGAGTCATTAAAGGAGGAGTCAATATGAAACAAGATACGGAAAAAAAAATTATTGAACTTTTAAAACGGAATATTACTAAACGAAATTTTGATGATTCTACTATTTTGGACGAGGATCTTAATCACCTCGGAATCAATTCTTTAAACTTTATTAAAATCATTGTTGAGCTCGAGGAGGAATTCGACATTACGTTTAGTGATCAACAAATGAATTTTGAGTTGTTTGGTAAAGTCAAAAATCTTGTGGCACTAGTTAATGAGTTGTTAGTTACTAAAAAACAGTAGAGGAATGAGAAAAATGAGTAAAAAATATGAAGAGCTAAAAGAACAATTTGTAAATCTACTTCGTCAAAAAGGATGGTTGGATGAGGGCAAAGATATTAATTTGGAAAATCCAATTGATAGCTACCTTAACTCGATTACGTATATTCAATTCATTATAGCAATTGAGGAAGCTTATGATATGGAGTTCGAGGATGAGGAACTCGACTTCGCAAGATTTAATAACTTTAATGATATTTTACTATTTATGGAAAGTAAATTGAGTGTGATATAAGGAGCTGTTAAGAATGCGGGTTGCCTTATTGTTCCCCGGCCAGGGTGCGCAATACCCTGGTATGGGGAAAAATCTATATGATAGTTATCCCACAGTGAAGCATCTTTTTGAGGAAGCTAGCGATATAACACATTTGGATTTGAGAAGAATCTGTTTTGAAAGCACCGTAGATAATTTAAAGCAAACGGAAAAAGCCCAACTGGCCATTTTTTTAGTAAGTTTTGCACAATACACTGTTTTGAACTCAGAGTTTCAGTTTGAACCTTATCTTTCAGCTGGTCATAGTCTAGGAGAAATTACAGCTCTTACATGTGCTGGAGCCATCAAATTTCAAGATGGCATTCAAATAGTACATCAGCGAGGAAGAGCAATGCAAGAAATAGCACAGGAAGTTGATGGTGGCATGGTTGCCGTTATGGGGCTAGATAGAACTACTGTCCAGAATGAATGTGAAAGTCTATTTAAAGAAGGTTTTGAGATCGTCATTGCAAACTATAACTCAGATAAACAATTCGTTATAGCTGGGGTTTCTTCGGGATTGTCAATACTCTCTCGAAGATTAGAATCTCAAGGAGGTCGCACCATTTTTCTTAAAGTGAATGCTCCTTTTCATACACAATTTATGTCGGCAGCAGCAGAAAAGCTAGGAGCATTCATGAAAAACCTTCAATTTAATGCTTTCAATTGGCCCGTTATTTCAAACGTTACAGGTAAACCGCATATAACGTCATGGCAGGCTAAAGAAGATATTGTAAGACAAATCATCTCACCCGTTCTATGGTCTCAAACTATGTTATATATGAAAAACAAAATCGATGTTTTCATTAATGTAGGCCCAAGCCCTGTGTTAGAGAACATAGCACGAAACAACTTAGAGTTGGAACCAAAACAAGTTATTAGTATGGATGAACCCCTTAGCAGAACCTGGTTAAATCAAATGTGGGGCAAAAATAGAGTGAAGTTCATTAAATATCCACGTAAAATCCATTTAAGTTTGATTTCATCATGTTTAGCTGAAGCCGCTTCAACAAAGAACAGGAATGATAATGTATCTGAGTATGAACAAGGTGTTATTAGACCCTATGCTAGATTAGTAGAACTATATGAAGAAATTGAAAAGAAGGATACTGAAATAACAATAAGTCAAGTAAAGGAAGCAATTTCCTTGTTGGAAATTATTTTAAATACTAAAAAGCTTCCTTCATCGGAGAAGGAAAGCATACTGAACAAGATAAAAAATATGATTTCTTTGAGAGAAAAGGTAACAAATTAAATATTTAAAATTAAAAGAGCAAGTAAGTCGGATTGTGACTGGAGAATGACTGGAAAGTAAAAGATGTTTCGCTGTCGTTTAAGCAAACAGACTATTTTATGTAACTAAATGCAGTAGTTGTTGGATAATTGAAATAAATCGAAATGAATTGGAGCGTTTTAGGATTTACATTATATACGCTTAAGCGCTCCATTCGGTTTATATTTGTTGCTTTTTTTTGAATTCGATACGAACTTAGAAATTAATTAAAGCTTTATTCCATAAAAAAGGTGAAATGGAGAACCAAGATGATCAATGTAATTCCGATCGGTGATACAGAGATGAATTGTAGTGAAGCAGAGATATCTTCGGTACTTAATTGGTTAAACCGTCCGTTTGAAATGATGTTTTTAGATTCTTGGGATATTCAATACAAAGATGTCAACAGCTCAATAATTGGTTTAAAAATGGCACCTGGGTATAAAGACAAGTACAGCTTGTTAAGGAGCTACCACGGGGTAATGATAAATGAAATGGATAACGTAACAGTAGATTTCATTATTGAAGAATTAAAAAAAGAGATGCCTATTACTGTTTTTGGGGATATGTACTGGATACCTTGGTATTCTGAAAAATACTATTTTAAACAACATGCTCCAGGTCATGCATTCACAGTACTAGGATATAATAAAGCTGATAATTCATTTACTTGTATGGATAGTAATTTTTCGAAATTGTATCAGACTATAGATTACGACTTACTTAATCAAAGCTTAAATGGATGTTTAATTTATTCCATAGAATCAGAGAATAGTGATTGGGGGTTGAAAAAAAATAGGGAAATAATTCTACAACATCTAGGAAAGTTGGATGATAGCAAGTGTTTGGATGTTATCTCTAAAATTGCTGAACTAGCTAAAACGGGGTTCGATATAAAAAATGAGTTTGATGGATTTGAATTAGAAAATGTACCCATATTCGTTAGAATAAAGAAGATAGCAAACGGTAGAATGCTTTTTAGTAGATCATTGAATTATGTGGGTAAGCGGTATAATGATATTTTATTAATAGATTATGCTATTAGAATTAGGAAAATGACAAACGCATGGCTCTTATTAAGAAATTATCTTATGAGAATGTATCTAAGTAAAAGTTCTCGAGAGATCGATTTAAGAATTGTAATTCACGAAAAACTTCAAAAAATTGCAAATCAAGAAAAAGAAATTCTAAGAAAATTAATTTTTGATCTAAAATCGCTTATTTAGTAAAACATTAAATGGACATGTTCTATTACAGTTTTGGGTAGACCCACCCAAGAAATTAATTATAACTCTTCATCTATGAATAAGATTAATTCCACACATCGTAGAGACAATATACACTCGTAGATTTGATTAATTTTAAGTGAAATATATTTATTAATGTAAAGTTCAATCGAGGATAAGAAAGGGAGACTTCACTTTGACAAATGTGGTCGAACTACTTAATAAATCAGCAGAAAAATGGCCAGATAAAATTGCCATTAAATCTAATAAAGAACAAATAACTTATAAAGAGTTGAAGTATAGAGTAGACGAGTTTGCAGAGGCATGCCTAGCCAAAGGATTGAAATCTGGTGATAGAATAATTCTTCTATTGGAGAATAGCATTGAAGCCGCTATAGCCGTTTTTGGGACATTGCTAGCAGGTGGGGTTATTGTTTGTATACATCCGTCCACCCCTAGTAATAAATTAATTGATTTAATTGAAGACTCTAAGCCAGTCTTTCTATTTTCTCACTCTGAAGTCAAACAGTATAATCACATAGATGACGAGGCTATAAGTTATTTTAAATTAAAACATATTCCTTTTTTAGACCGCCTTTTTTGGTATTCAGTAGATGTGGGAAGGCTAGGAGAAATTAATGAGAAGCAAAATTGTTTGAAGGATATTGCTGCGTTTATCTATACATCCGGAAGCACAGGGAAACCTAAAGCAATCATGAGTTCTCACGAAAACATCATATTTTCTTATAAAGCTATAAATAAATACTTGAAGAACGATTCAGAGGATCGTGTTCTGTCATACTTACCTCTATCATTTGATTATGGTTTGTATCAGTTGTTTATTACATTATCAACTGGTGGAATATTAGTTCTGGAACGACCAACTATTTTTCCAGGAGAGATAAAAAACAAAATAAACGATGAATCGATTACTTGTCTCCCAGGTCTTCGTAGTCTTTTGTCCCAAATTATTGGTATTGGTACTAAACATAAAGCAAGTGTATTTCCTAAAGTGCGTTACGTTACAAATACAGGAGATTCATTGCCAGACAGGATGCTTAAAGAATTACCTGTTTTTTTTCCGAAAGCTACTATTTTCCTCATGTATGGATTGACTGAGTGCAAGAGGGTTTCTTATTCAGTTTTAGATCCTTGTTCTATAAAGAGGGGGATGGTTGGTGTCCCACTTGAGCACACGAATGTAGTTGTAAAGAATGATGACGGGAAGCTCTGTGATCCATTTGTAGTTGGAGAGTTGTATGTAACTGGACCACATGTTTGTAAGGGTTACTGGAATAAAGAAGATGAGACTAAGGAGACGTTTCTTAACGTTGACGGAGCTACTTACTTAAAGACAGGTGATTTATTTTATCAGGATGAAGAAGGGCTTTTGTATTATGTAGGTAGACGAGATAAGTCATTCAAATCTAAAGGATTTCGAATAGATCCTAAGGAAATTGAAAATTTGGTTATTAGCAGAATAGAAGAGATCTACGACGCTGTTGTTGTGGGGATTCCTGACGATAAAGTTGGTCATAAAATTGGTCTATTCGTAAATGTTGTTGAAGAAGAGAGGACAGATGATTTAGAAATGAGGATGAGAAAACTTATTTCTGATTATCTAGAGCCTTGGAAGAGTCCTTCCAAGATCATCTTCAAAGAAAAAGTTCCCTTAACCCAAACGGGTAAGATAGATCGGGAACGAATTCTAGAATTAATGATCTGAACTGAATAATTTTCAAACAGATTAGAATAGTACAACATCCAGTGAACCGGTCCAGTCTGCTTTAGAATACATTTTTAACGGTATATGTGCCTCATGATTGGATTCATCCGCCTAATCCTGTACAATGAAAACGACATAACAACGGTAGATTAAGGATGGATTAGAGCCATGAGAATGATTATATCACCAGCCAAAAAGATGAAGGTCGACACCGATCTGATGGCTAGCACGCAGATGCCGCAATTTATAAATGAGTCAGAACAACTCCTGAGTCTGCTTCAGACGTTATCCTATGATGAACTCAAAACGTTGTGGAAATGCAACGATGCTATCGCGGAACTAAATATGGAGCGGATTCGCAGCATGAATCTAAAAGAAAATCTTACACAAGCTATTTATTCGTATGAGGGCATTCAGTATCAATATATGGCACCAGGTGTATTCCAGCAGGAAGAGCTGGAATATCTGGAGCAGCATTTGCGGATATTATCTGGCTTTTATGGTATGTTGCGTCCTTTGGACGGGGTTACCCCTTATCGGTTGGAAATGCAGGGCAAGCTGGAAGGGCCGGGGTTCAAATCACTTTACCAGTTCTGGGGCAGCAAGCTGGCTGATCAGCTTCAGGCGGAAAGTAACTGCATTCTCAATCTGGCTTCCAAAGAATATAGCAAGAACATCACTCCTTTTTTGAACGAGGAAACCCGGTTTGTTACTTGTGTATTCGGACAGATGGTTGGTGGAAAGCTGGTGGAGAAGGCAACCCGAGCCAAGATGGCGAGAGGTGAGATGGTGCGGTATATGGCAGAACGGAAGATCACAGATGTGGAAGACATTAAAGGCTTTGATCGGTTAGCGTTTGTTTTTTCGGAAGAACAATCGGATGAGAGTACGTATGTGTTTATTTATGCGGAGGAAAAGTAGTTGTTAGCATGCTAGTGATATCAGAGAAGGAATGATTCTCGTTTTACTTCATTAAAAGTCGCCATTCGGCGGCTTTTTTACATGTGAATTTTCATACAACAAACTCACTTCATAGGCTTCAACATTACACTAACCTCTTAATGATTTAAGCAGCGTGAATTCCGAGAGTAATCATAGGTATAAAAAGAAAATAGTTCCTATTTTTAAGTAATAATTTACTATTACCTAAATTAAGGAAAATGTCGATACTTATGTTTCAACCATTTTCATCTCTTTTAAGGGGTGAACTGGAAGATCAATATAAAGGAGGAAGGAAAAATTCATGAATTTACGAAAAGGCTTCATTATTTCTTTGATCCTATGGATTGTAATTGGAACCATGCTTCCGACCGCTGGTTATGCACTTTCGGATTCATCAGCTTCAATGATAATGTCTGAAAACAATGGTGCCCTCAATACTTCTATGGAGGATACTGTGCTGTTAGAGCAGGAGTACATAGATGATTGGGATCCTCTGGCAGGAGTAGTAACAAAAAAATGAAAATGATGGAAAGTATTATATTACCGTTAGTTCAACGAGCTTTGGCGAAGAAAAATTTCCTGTAGACAAGAAAGATTGGGACCAAGTAAATATTAGATCCAATCTGGCTTTTTATCTGGACGATTGGCGAACTCCTATTAACATAACAAAAATACAGTAAAAGATTAGTTTGAAAGAGTGGGGATTGTTCCCTTTTAGAGTTGTATGTATTTTTACTATAGGTATAAAAATTCTTCATTTTTCAAAAGAAGATGCCTTCAGTTATATATGGGGGCATCTTCTTTAACATCTATAGGAATTAGAAGTAGCAATGGTCACTTAAAGAGTTACTTCTTGTATTCGAGTCATAGAGGAGGGCTATTCCCATACCGGGGGTGAACATGTGTCGAAGTGAATCAAATGGATTTTGGGTGCTGCGGTTCTCGTTAATCTAGCTGTTTTTATGTGGTTTTTAGTTGGGGCAACATCCAATTTTCAAAGATCACTCGATTTGGTCGGTATGCCGATCATGCTTCTCTGCGGTATACTATCGCTTATGATTAATATGATTTCAATAGTCGTTTTAATAAGGAAATGGAATTCTCAGTTAAGTATAAGTACTATGATCTATGGAGTCATATTTATCTTTATATTAATTTTCTGTACTCCAGCTTTTATAAACGCTTTAGAACATACGGTGAAACCAGAGCAAGTGGAAAGTGATCCTTTCAGCCGCACATCGGATCAGAAGTACGCGTATAATCTCGTGATAATCAACATGTCTCAGCGAAATAATCAGGTGAATTTAATTGTAAAAAAGGTTTCTGATCCAGCTGTTAAGAAAACGATCCCGCTAGATTTGGATGCAAAAGAGATTGCGGCCCTCACGACGGGCCCAGGATCAGATTGGCAGTGGACTGTTCTAGAACCTACAGAAAAACCTGAAATATACAAGCTAACCACTACCGAAAAATTAGGTATACATAAGGTCTACATGATTGATATTGCAGAGGGGGATATCCTAAGAAATGAAGTGAGTGTGAAATGAAAGTGTACAATGCAAATGAGATAGGATTGGAGAGTGAGACAACGATGGATAACTATATACACTCGTTTATAAAAAAGTTTGATTATTATTTTGAACAAAAAGAAATCTCAAATATTATTTATTTACATGATCAAGACGATCATGAGAGATTAGATCAAGTCCTGTTTCTTGAGAAAGAGGATGGTCATGTCATAGGCTTGTATATATAAGAGGCATGAATCCGTTAATTTCAGTGAATAGAATAGACTATTTGGATGATTTTAATTTATTTGCGAGTTACGAAAGACTGGTTGAATCGAAGGAAAATATTAAACTCCGAATAGAGAATATACGTTTGTTTTTTAGCTCTAAATATAACGAATTATTAGGTTTTTATTTATCGGATAACGATGATTCCCTTTAAAGCCCCCTAATCCAATTGGACACTCGAAGCCACCTCAGATACACTAAATGAAATGAGGAGAGTGTTCATGAAAAGACGATTTAGATGCCCGGTTGAGGCGAAAAAGGAATATGTCTTAGAGGTGCTGTCGGGCCTTCGAACGGAGGTCGTGGCACGAAAGTACGGCATGTCTCCTAAGACGCTAACGACTTGGATTCGTCAATATGAAGATGAGGTGGGGGAACTGGTGGCCAAAAAACAAGCAGAAACGCAACAAATGAAGCAAGACGCAGCCAATTATCAAGAATTACAGCAAAAGTACGATGAGGCTTTGAAGCTTTTTTGGCGCAAAAGAATTAGAAAACCAATTCTCAAGGATCTTGTTAAAAAAAAAGTACCCCGACTACAAACAGTGATAGTTTGGATTGAGCGAGGTTATCCTGTTCGTACGGTGCTTCGGATCTGCGATGTCCCTCGCTCAACATACTATTATCACTTGAAACATCCCGAACGGCAGCAGCCTATAAGTAGTGGACGAAAGATCCCTGGATACTCTTACAACCAGCAAGGCAAACGTATTTCGGACACCCGAATTGTAGGGTTTCACCGAAAACTGACCGTGCTGCTGCGCCGGAAATACAACGTAGTGATTAACAAAAAGAAGGTGTATCGACTCTGTAAATCCCTCGGTATCCTCTTTCCTCAGCGTGAACGAAAGAATACCGTACCGAGGAAAGCAGCCAATAACCGGGTGGTGGATGGTCCTAACCAGTTGTGGCAGATGGATATTAAGTACGGTTATGTTGCAGGGAAACGTCGGCACTTCTTTCTTGCCAGTATTATTGATGTCTTTGATCGCCGAATCGTCGCTCACCATCGCGGTAAAGCCTGCGACACGCAGAGCATCTTGAGCACCATCCAGCAGGCTCTGTTAACTCGGCGTATCCATAAAACCAAGCCAAAGCTCGTGATTCGTACGGACAATGGCCCACAGTTTGTAAGCAAGGCTTTTTATGCTTTCTGTGAGGAAACAGGCTTGGAACATGAACGGACGCCCATTCGAACACCGAATAAGAATGCCTTTATTGAATCGTTTCATAGTGTTCTGGAACGAGAATGTTACCAGCGACATTGCTTTGAAAGCTATGAAGAAGCCTTTTCCGAAGTAGATCGATATATCCGTTACTACAATAAAGACCGCATTCACGGCAGCCTGTACGATTGGTCGCCGATAGATTACTTACGCCTGGTGGACGAAGGAGCCATAGAGCCCAAATCCATTGCGTTATGATGCGTTAAGCTGAGAACGAGCTAGCTAGTGTCCAATATTAAGGGGTTGAACCGTTCCAGTTCTTTATTTGTACTGTTTTTGCAAGATGAGATCGATGTAAAGAAGAATGAGAGTAAGTCAGACGCCAGCAAGATACTGAAGAGTAGGTATTCAACTGAAGGATATATCATTTACGAGAAAGAGAGTCAGAGGGGACTGGGAAGAAATCGAAATAGAATAATAATCGCAAGAACAATACCAGAACATCGATAGATTAGGGAAGTCAACTGTACCCTGTAAAGAAGAGGTTCTACTATGTCTCTTTACGGGGTACAGCTTGACTTATTTGATGATACTTTATGCTGCGTAATTTTAAATTTGTGAGAGCCATCTTCAAAACTTGTTTTAAAGATAATGTCCTAATTCAATTGTTAAAAGAAGAAAGAGACGCCACATCACCATACTTAGGCATAGTTACATAAAAAAAGAAGATCGAGCTTTTGTAGGTTGGGCCTTAGAACTTAACGAACATTAATCCAAGCGGTCCACTGTGTTGGAATATTAATGGAGTAAACGGTTCCTACGAACTGCCCACCCGTACTAGGTGCCTCATATAGCCAAGAATGAGCAAAGGCATCTATAACACGATCACCGTCCAGATCTATAGGTTCAGACCAATTGTTTGTCATTTTATTTCCTGTGAGTGTACCGAAGTGAGAGCTGTCATAACCGATCTGGAACGTAATACACTGTATCCAGTTCCCGCCGTGATCATTGGCAGTGGAGAGTGGGTTGCTATTGAAGCCGTAAATTTCTTGACCACCATTAGGAGAAACAACAGCGTACACATTAATGTGAGATACCTTTGGGGCAGGTGCATGCAGCACGGGGCCGCCATTGTCTTTTTGTGCTTTCAATTCCGCTTTGGCTGCCTCTACAGCTTCACGGAATGCTTTTGAATTCACCACTTCTTCTTTCGTTAAAGGTTTGGGTTGAGCAGTCTGCGCCTCGGCAAAAACAGCTGATTAAACGAGAAGACTAAAACAAGAACAAGAGCCAAGCTAAACAACTTTTTCATAGAGATTAATTCCACCTTTCTTGTTATGGATAGACTAGCAGATAAAGATACATGTATTTACGTAACAAAAATGAACTTGCAGATGGAAACCTACGTATCCTCCTTTCGTTATGAGAATGATCCTTCCCATATTTACTGTTTCTGTTGATACACGAAGAGGGAAGAAAATTGCAGGCTAGAGTGCTCTAGCAAGTTTGGAGTGATATATGAAGTAAAGCCTGATCATTGATTTCAAATTACAAAATTATTGTTTAAATTGAAATACATTCCATATGTATAATCGTATAGTACTTCTTGTTATTGAAGGAAGTCAAGTATATTCACAAATTACACAAAATGTTAGATGGATTGTTTTCATACTAAAAAGAAAAATGTATAAGACCGGAGCACGATTGTAATTAACTCTGTTGCAGGATAATGTATCAAAATCAGGAAGTTAGCCGGATGAAATTGCCATTAAACTTCTGCTAACATAGATATATCCTACATAAAATAAGCGGTGAAAACGGATGAGTACAATCAAAGTAACACCTGAGCAGTTACATCACGTATCCAGTCAGGTGGATCAGGCGAGGCAGCAATTGGAGCATATCCAAGATAATCTCTCCAAGCAGATGATGTTCCTTCAAGAAATGTGGACGGGTGTAACACAGGAGCGTTTTTATGATGATTTTGAGCGGTCGCGTCCCTTACTACAGAAGGCACTGGAGAGTATGGTGTATACATCGAAAGAGCTAAAGGATATCGCGATTCGGTTTGAGAATGCAGATGCGGAGAAAGGGAGTCTGGGTGGTGTTATTGGTGCTGTTGGTGCGGCAGCAATGATGAAGAGCTCAGTAAGTGATGCGGGTTCGGGAGATAAGGGCTACCGGATGGCACAAGTCGATGTCTATGGTAGACTGATGTGGATGCCAGTAAACGAGAATGGTGTTCCCGATCAGGCATCTCTGCAAGCATATCAGAAGGATCAGGGGCATTTGGATATCAACCGGATGCAAGCAACAGGTCATGTGGAAGAGCCGGGGGAAGATATTAATGCATTGCAGATTAAAGCTTTTGAAAATCGAATCCATCCTTTTACAGGTGAGCCTGTATCCGATAAGTATGCTCAGATGATGCTGACTTCTCTGAAGTTCAGCCAGATCTTTATGGCTTTCCAGATGGTTCGCGGAAGTATCCCGGGTCGCAAAGGACCATTTCGCTTACCTGCTTCTGATCCGGCTGTGGCAAAGATTAAAAAGAATTTGGAAGCGACTCAAGCGAGAAAAGTAAATGGTAAGAAGGAAGGTGCTGGCGTTACGGGTCAGCCTCTTGATATCGGCGAAGTTAGATTGAAGCCAATCGGAATCAAAGGCGAAGGTGATGCGTTAAAACGTACTTTTGAGATAGAAGGAAGAAAAGTAGAAATTAATAGTGGACATGGATACCGTGGAAGTGGCCATCGGACAGGAAACGCTCAAGATATTGGCACCATGGATCAGATCGAATCCGTTATACTGAAAGATATGGAATTAGCCAACAAGACAGATATTGCAATCCCTAGACCTCCTAAAACGATTGAAAGAATAATTCAAGTCAATGAGAAAACGATGGGTTATACTGTGACTCAAACTCCAGATGGGACTCTAAGAGTATCTACTTATTATCCTAAATAAAAATATAAAGGGGACATTAACTTTGACTATACAAAAGCTAGTGGAGGAACTGCATCAATTGATCGACCAGGACTGGTCTAAATTAAATCCGAATGAATTGAAAACATTGAGAGAGTCCGTAGAATCTCTGTCTAATCAATTGTTATCTGAGATAGATCATACGAACAACTCAGATCATTTATTAGAAGCCATTAATTATGAGCTTACGCATTTCTTTCTACCGATCCCTTGTGTGATAAAGATGTATCAAAGATTGATTCTGTTAAATCCAACCATCCCCTCCTACTATGAATGGTTTACAGATTACCTTTTACAGTATGGCCCTGATTGGCAGGAAGAGGCGAATGAATTAACTGAAATTTACACGAGAGAAGATTTTCAAAATGCTTGCGATTTTGCACAAAAGATTGAGCGAGTTAAAGATTTTGAGAGTAAATAAGTGTCATCACACGAATAACGAGTCGAAGTATTATTTGAATCGAACGACTTAATGATGATACGAAGCCTGTATTGTGTAAATGGACAGTAACTTCTGGATAAGTACACATTTATATCATAAAAATAACGTAGCAAGCCTCGAGTAGTTATCTCACTTTCGAGGTTTTATTTTTGAAGGTAGAAAGCGAACTGATATTATACACTAATGCACAAAGTCTATAGAAAAGGTGATGCAGTTATGAAATCGACTAGCCTTAGAAAAACTGGCAGAGCAATCAGATTTACATCGAGTTTGGATTGAAACTGTTGGGAAAACAAGAGAAAAGTTAGGGTTAAATGAAGTAGACTTCGTCATATTGATTTGTCGTGATACCCTCTGAATCAGGCTTATTTAACTGAATGCGTATTGATGGGATGAATCTGGAAAAATGGACTGTCATCTTCGTTGTTATGGTCGTTAAGCTTTAATGATAGCAAAGTAGTAAGAACAGATTTCTATAAGGCAGATATGTCCTATAGCGATTTTACAGATGTCGAACTGATGGTGAAAGGTTCGCCAAAGCGGATGTCTATGAGGCAGTATTTACAAATAAAAAGTTGATAAATGCCAATCTAACTCCAGCTCACTGTATCTTACAGATTTTCGCAATGCTAATATGAGTGTTGGAGATGTCAGTACGGCACTGTTTAGGAGAACTTTCCAGCACAGAGTTGAATTAACACGACTCTAGGGAATTGAAGAAGCAATTATAAAAATAATCAGTATTGGAACACGAGAAGAACCCAATATTCTCATGGGTGAAGAAGCTATAAAGTGGTTACAGGATAAAAGTTTGAGCAGGGAATAGAATTTAGACTCGAATTTATGTAGGATAGGGTTTCACTCAATAGGCTGTCTTCGGAAATAGGAAGGAATATCTAATATACTGGGGCTTCAGCGGTCATTTTGACAAAAAAAGACGAAACTCTCCAGAGAAGCTTTTAGCTTATCATCCAGATACCGCTTTTTATTCCTATAACAAAAACATATGCAAACGAAGGAGAGCTTTTGTATACAACGCTAAATATTAACTGTAAGTCATTCAAATGGGACAATGATTCATTGTTAATTTTTCGTACTCAGAGCATGATAGCCAACGGACTGTTCCGAGGATAAATTGTGCTAAATTATACGTATGAGACATGTTTTTCATGTCCTTAGTAGGGGGAGTCGTCCTTTTATTTTTACGAAGAGAGTCAAGCGTATCTTTTTTTTTAGTGGGATTAATTTTGAGCAAGTACAGTTAGTTATTTAATTCGGAAGCACAAAAAGCCTCTATTTTTAATAATCGATGCTATTGATGAATGGGAATCTATTGATAAAATTCAAGAACTTAATGAGTTAAGTGAAGTATGTAATGATTTAGGAATAAAACTATGTATTTCTTGCAAATCGGATTATTGGAATGGATTTATAAAGCATAAAGGGGTAAATACACTTTTATCTCAAAATACTTTTCCACTTTCATACCTTTCTATTTTTAATTCTGAAGAATCCAGGATAGCACTGGAAAAGTATTCAAAAATTTTTAAAATTGATATAACTGGTGCTGAAGATATACAAGAACTGAAAAATCCTTTTTTTTTGAGAGTTACGAGTGAAGTATGTCTCTTAGAAAATAAACCATTAAGTAATAATTCGTCAATAAGAGAAACATATAAAAGATCACGCGTGTTGAATATCTAATTTATGTAAATTTATTTTGCTGAAACACCGAACTTAAAAAATGTTCATGTTGCATCACCAGTCGCCATTCGGC